>CAVRZY010000180.1:0-5525 GCA_963725415.1 uncultured Acidobacteriota bacterium
TGGCCCGCAAACTCGGGAGCGTGCGCAAGGCGCGCTGCCTGATGGGTTATATCGGCTGCCTCGGCGCGGGGCTGATGCTGCTGGTCCACGCCTCCCTGATCGATCCCTTCTGGGCCATGGTGGCCATGGGACTGGCCAGCTTCGCCAACGATCTGGTCATGCCCAGCAGTTGGGGCGCCTGCATGGACGTCGGAGGCAAGTACGCCGGGACGCTGTCCGGCTCGATGAACATGATGGGCAATCTGGGCGGCAGCCTGGCCCCCGTCGTCCTCGGCTACGTCGTGGGCGCCACCAAGAACTGGCTGATCAACTTCTACATCATGGCCGCGGTCTACCTGCTGGCCGCCCTCTGCTGGCTCCTCATCGACCCCGTCACCCCCCTGGACGAGCCGAAGAAGCGGCTAGCCGCTAGCCGCTAGAGGCTTCGCGTCCTTCCTGTGGTTGGCCCGCCTGGCGTTAGGGTAGCGGAATCATCCGCACGCGTCCTTCTTCGACCACGGTAAACTTGCCAGGCTGGGCTACGCCGCGCTTGAGGGCATCGAGCACGATGGGCACCAGTCTCCGCGCGCGGAGGTGGCCCAGGCGCAGCAGGACCACTCCATGACGGGCTGGCAGCCTCTGGCGGAACGCCAGGGTCCCGAAGTCTTTATCCATCGTGAGCACGACTCGAGCTTCGGCCTGGGCCAGCGCGAGCAGATGCTCATCGGCGCTTCCCCGCGCGTCCGTGCGCGCCCATCGGACGTCGTGCCCGCGGTCCCGCAGGGCCTCCACCAGCCGCCCCGGCACGTTCTCGTCGGCAAGCAGGCGCGCCATTGGGGCCGGCTCAAGCGCTTAGCGGAATGATCTGCTCGGTCTCCAGCACTTCTTTGGCGTACTGGAGGCAGGCGAGCAGGTCTTCCCGTGTCAGCCCCGGGTAGTTCTCCAAAATCTCCACGTGTTCCCAACCGGCCGCCATCAGGCCGAGGAGAAACTCCACCGACAGTCGGCTTCCTTTGATCACGGGCTTCCCGCCGAGTACTTCGGGCTTTTGCTCGATCCGGTCTCGCCAGTTCACGCTAGTCCTCTCCATGAACCCGCCGCTCCTACCCATCGTACAGCACCTGCTGCCGCTTTCATGAGGCACGCCGCCGGCGGCCACGTGGTTGCTCAGCCAGCGGCTAGCCGCCCGCCGCTAGCGGCTTCTCTAGAAGCTCCGCACCCCCATCGCCAGCACATCCTCGACTTCGAGCGTCTCCTTGACCACGAACGGCTCCCCGTACCTGACCCCGATCAGGGTCCCGTAGAAGCGCGCCACCGCCTCCAGCCGCTCTCGAATCTCCTCAGGCGTCGGAAATAGCTCCGCCCCTTCCCCGCTGGGCCCATATTGTGATTGGTAGCTCAGCAGCGCCGCCATCCGCCGCTCGAACTGCCCCGTAATGTCCACCACGAACGACGGAGTCACGTTGGCGTAGGCCGACGAATACAGAACCTTGAACGGCCGGTGCGGCTCGGAATGCTCATCCAGCTTCCTGACCCCTGCCAGAAAGCAGGCTTCGTAACCCAGCTCCGCGGCCCGGTAATGATCCGGGTGCCGGCCCTCCCAATACGGCAGGATCACCACCCGCGGCCGCAGCCGCCGGATCTCCGCCATCAGCGTCAGGCGCACCGCCAGGGTGTTCTCCAGCCGCGCATCGGGAAGCTGCAAATTCCCCCGCCAGCCCAGCAGCAGGCGCCGCCCGGCCTCCTCAGCTTCTTTTAGACGCATCTCCGGGCTACCCCGCGTCCCCATGTCTCCCGCCGTCAGATCCAGGACCCCGGTCCGGTAGCCCTTCTCCGCCATCTTGATCAGCGTCCCGCCGCAGGTCTGCTCGACATCGTCCGGGTGCGCCGCGATCGCCAAAATATCCAGTACAGGTGTCATCACCAGTGCAGATCCCGCCGGCGCCGGTACGGCTCATGCGGCCGCATCAGATAGATCAGCAGGATGCCCGTCAGAAACCCACCCACATGCGCGAACCAGGCCACTCCTCCGCGCGAGGACTGGAAGTAAGCCACCGAGCCCACCCCGCTGAAAAACTGGATCACGAACCAGTACGCCAGAATGATATACGCCGGCAATTCGAAGGTTGTCAGAAAAACGAAAACAGGCACCAGCGTCAGAATGCGCGAGCGCGGAAACTTCACCAGGTAAGCGCCCATCACCCCCGCCACCGCCCCGCTGGCCCCGATGGTCGGAATGTGCGAGCCGAAATTCAGCAGCACGTGCGCGCCCCCCGCCGCCAGCCCGCACAGCAAATAGAACGCCAGGTACTTGCCGTGCCCCAGTATGTCCTCGATATTGTCGCCGAATATCCACAGAAACCACATGTTGCCGATCAGGTGCAGCCAGCCCCCGTGCAGGAACATCGAGGTCAGCAGCGACAGGGCATGGAGATGATCGGGAACAATCCCGTAGATGCGGATGAAGTCGTTTCGCGAGAACAGATCCAGACCCAGTTCATAGAAGAAAACTCCCGCGTTCGCCGCGATCAGCAGGATCGTGACCAGCGGCGCCGAGTAACTGCGCTGCGAATCTCTGAGTGGAATCATGCGCTCGCGCGGCGGGTGCGCGTCTGGAAATCGGGATGCGACCGGCGCTCCGCCCGGCCCATCAAGGTCCGGGCGTCCTCGGCGTTCCGGATGCCGCCTCGCGCCCCCAGGGCCGTGCAGTTCAAGGCCGCCATCGCGTTCGAGAACTCCAGCGCCTCCTCAATCGACATCCGCTGGAGAACAGCATAGCAGAACGCCCCGTGGAACACGTCTCCCGCCCCCGTCGTGTCCACGCAGTTCACCACAAAGGCCGGCGAGTAAATGAACCTGCTTTCCACCCGCGCCAACGCTCCGTGCGGCCCCAGCGTCATGGCCGCCACCCGCATCTGGTACTCATCCTGGATCAACTCCAGCGCTTTAAACGGGTCCCTCTGGTCCGTCCATTGCACCGGGAACTCCGAGCTGGCCACCAGGTAGTCCACCCACGGCAGCACCCGGTCGAAGCCGTGATAGATCGTGTCCACATCCACCGACACCGGAATCCTGGCCTGGTGCGCGATCTGCGCCGCCCGCTCCACCGCCGCGGTGTCGTGCCCGTCAATGTGCAGCAGCCGCCCGCAGGTGATCTGCTCCGGCGTGATTTCCCCCGGCTCCAGGCGCAGCTCCTCCGGCCGCCGCCATAGCACCGTCCGCTCCCCGGTGCTCCGATCGATCAGGATGTAGGCCGATTGGTTCTCGCAGCCCCTCCGCACCTGCACGTGATCGAGATTGATCTCCGACTCCACCAGGCTCTTCCATTGAATCCGCCCTCGCTCGTCGTCCCCCACCGTGCCGATGTACTTCACTCGCAGTCCCAGCCGCGCGCAGGTCACCATGGCGCTAGCCACCTGTCCTCCCGGACTGAGGATCCCGTCTTCGAACGGGACCTTCCCCGCGTAGGCTGGAAAATGGGGAACCACCAGCAGCGTGTCGGTGGAGTTCAACCCGATCCCCACCACGTCAAACTCAGGCATCAACCTCCGAATGTAGCACGGATCACTCGCAAAATCGTCACCGCCGTCGGATCATCTTCCCTGGCAATACTGACAATCTCCGAAATGTGGCTCTGCCGGGGAATGAACACCAGCTCCGAAGACACTCCCGCCTCGCGCAAGGCCCGGTGAAACCGCCGCGCCTGCACCGGCAGCGTCAGGTAGTCCCACTGGCAGTAGGTAATCACGAAGGGAGGCGCCGGCGACTTGACGTGGTAGATCGGAGAGGCTTCCTTCCGCACCTGCTCGTCCTTGCCAAACACCCCTTCCATCCCCCGAATCTCGTAAACCCCGCTCAACGCGAAGGTTCCGCGGATGTTGCGATTGGACAGCCCGTGACGCTTCAGATACCGCTCATCCAGCGCCAGCAGCGCCGCCAGGTGGCCGCCCGCCGAATGCCCTCCCACATAAATCCGGTTCGCATCCCCGCCGTACTTGGTCACGTTGCGCACCACCCACGCAAACGCCGCCGCCACATCTTCGATCTGGGCCGGGTGCAGATTCTGGGGCGCCAGCCGGTAGCTCATCACCACCGTGATCACACCCTCTTTGGCAAAGCGGTTCCCCAACGCCGTGTACTGGCTTCGATCCCCCGTGCGCCACGCACCCCCATGGATGAACACCAGCACCGCCGCCCCCTTGCGCTCCTTTGGAAGATAGATGTCCAGCTTGTGCTTGGCCGCGTCCTCCGGTTTCCCCTCGGTGTAAACGATGTCCCGCTCCACCTCCACGCCCGCAGAGAGTTGCGCCGATGGCAGCCGCAGCGCTTCCGGGGACGGCCGCTGCACGTAGATCGGATTCGAATAGATCCACGGACGCAGCTCCCCGTCCACCTCCAGCCAAGCTTCCAGGCGGTACACGCCGGGTTCTTTGACCACAAAGTTCAGGCGCGCCTCGGAGGCCTCCTGCACCACGGCGCCGTTGCGGAACAGTTTCAACCGTGCCGCCAGCGGCGTTTGCGCCGCCAGTCGCAGGGTCCCCACCAGCGGCGCCGCATCTCCCATCTCGAATACCCCGAGATTATTCGAGGCCGTGAAGGCGAACCCGGTCGGGTCGCACAACCAGTCGTGCGCGATGTAGGCGTGCCCCTCCCGCAGCGAGCCGCGAATCTCCGCCTCCGTGAACTCCCGCGCCAGGATGTGCGTGCTCACGTTCCGGAAGCTCACCTCGTACGGGTCGAACACTGTGCCTTGGAGTTTTACGTTCTGGTGCGCATCGTTGGCCGCGATCGCGGTCAGGGGCCGCACCTGCGTCTCCCGGTCGTACTTGGCCAAAACCTCCGGCCAGTAGTCCCCCTCCGCCGCAAAAAACTCGTCCGGAAACGCCCGGAAACTCTCCACCAGCGTCCGCCACGCCGCCGGGTCCTTGATGGCCCGCCCAATATACTGATGAAACTCTTCTTCATCCGTGGCGTCCGCATGCCGGTTGTAGATTTCCATGCCATCCAGGCCGGTCATGGGCGCTTCCAAGCGCTCTTCCACATGAGCAAGGAATCCAAGTGCCCCTCCGGAGCCGCCGCCAGGGAACTTGGCCAGTCCCTCCTCTTCCGACCCTGCCAGGAACAGAACCCCATCCCGCATCCCACTCCAGGTCTCCGGTTTGGGACCGCGATGGTCCGTGAACCCCACCACCCGGACACCAGTCTTCTTGGCCGCCTCCAGCGCCTCCGCCCGCGTCCCCCCGGTGTGCGCAGCATCCTCGGCATGCACATGCAGCGCCGCCCGGAAGTCCTCATAAATTCCCGCCATAGGCAGGCTTGCCCTCTCCTGCGCGAAGCGCACCCGCGCCTCGTGCACCGCCTTCAAATGTTGGATCTCAGCCCTCTGGAGGGTGCTCCACTTCCGCCCCGGCCGCTCCCCGCAAAGCAGAGACAGAGGAAGGACACAAATGCACGCCGTCAGAACGATCCGGGTCTTCATCCCGCCAGTGTATCGAACAACCCCTCTGAATGAATCAATTCCTCTTGATTTCGTAGACGTAGATGGT
>CAVRZY010000181.1:0-11121 GCA_963725415.1 uncultured Acidobacteriota bacterium
CCAGGATGGGACCAGGATCCTGGAACTGGAGAAAGCGGACATCTCCAAACTCACGGCCACGGGCTGGAAACAGCCGGAACGGTTCAAGGCCAAGGCGCGCGATGGGAAGACGGACATCTATGGCGTGTTGTGGCGTCCCAGCAACTTCGACCCGTCGAAGAAGTACCCCATCGTCGAGCAGATTTACACCGGCCCCCACGGTTTCTTCGCTCCGGCGACCTTCTCGGCCTTCCGCAACACGTGCCAGTCGATCGCTGAACTGGGCTTCCTCTCGATCATGATCGACGGGATGGGCACCAACATGCGCTCCCGCGGTTTTCACGAAGTCTCCTACAAGAACCTCGGCGACGGCGGTATCCCGGACCATATCGCCGCGATGAAACAGCTTGCGGAGAAATACCCCTACATGGATCTAACGCGGGTGGGCATCTTCGGTCACTCGGCGGGCGGCTACGACAGCACGCACGCCCTGCTGACGCACCCCGAGTTCTACAAGGCCAGCGTTTCCTCAGCGGGCAACCATGACGCCCGCCTGGACAAATCGAGCTGGATCGAACAGTGGATGGGTTATCCGGTCGGCAAGCACTACGAGGAGCAGTCCAACTACACCCTGGCCGGCAATCTGAAGGGAAGACTGCTACTGGCCGTGGGTGACGTAGACGAGAACGTTCCTCCCGTGGCGACCTTCCGAATGGTGGATGCCTTGATTAAGGCGAACAAGGACTTTGACCTGATCGTCATGCCCAATCGCGGCCACGGTTTCGGCGCCGAACCGTATTTCGTGCGCCGGCGCTGGGACCACTTAGTGCGGCACTTGTTGGGTGTTACTCCTCCCGAGGGTTACCAGATCCAGGAGCGGGCGGAATCTCCGGTTCCAGACTCCGGGCGATAAGGCGTGTTGGGCCAGGGCAGGGTCGGGGACCTGCCCCCATAAGCGTTTACATAGAGGAACACTGAGATCAGGATGTGGCGCGGACACTCGTGTCTGCCGCACCGAGACTCGTCTCGGTGCTTGCTGGAAGCGTGAGCTTTCGGCAGGCGTGCGCAAGTCAGAAACAGTAGCCTTGTGCCACCCAGTAGTGCCAGTCGCCGATCGCTTCGGCGGTTGATTCGTCCACCTCCACTCCAGCCAGTTGCGACAAGAGAACTGCCATGGTCCGGCCGTGCCAGCGGATCAGCACGAGCATGTCGGCGGAGCAGGCATCTTCAGGTGCCGTGCGCTGGACTTCGACCGTTTCCCCCCTTCCTGAGCGGCCAAACGGCCTTGGAAGCGATGCACTTGGCCTGGAAGGGGAATCGGATTTTGTCATCGAGGTAGTAATACCACCCCATGACCTGCTCTTCCGGCCCATTGGCATGCACGATGGCTTCGTTGTGGATGCGGTCCTCCCGAACCGGATCTTTCTTGGGTCTCTTCATCGATTTGCTGCGAGAATACGGCGCACGGAGGGCCCTAGCTGCAACCGGCGGGCGATCTCGGCCTTGCTGACGCCAGCACGGCATAACTTCCGGGCCCGGCCGGTGTGCAGCGCCGCCGTTTTCGGCCGTCCCAGACGCTTCCCGTTCCCTCGCGCATGGGCCAGGCCGGCACGCACATGTTCCCGAAGAATCTCGTGTTCGAACTCGGCGAAAACGGCCAACAGTCGGGCCATCGCTCGCCCGCGTCGGCCAGCAGGAAGCTGCCGCTCAGTGCCCCGATGTCCACACCCGCAACCTGTGCCAATGGAAGATTCCCAGTATAGTCAATGTGTGGTCCGTGGGTACTTATACATTTCACCACAGTGGCTGGTGATGGGCGTGTTCTGGCTCTCGTTCGCACTTAATTTCCTGGACCGGCAATTACTGGCGGCGGTCGGGCCGACTTTGAAAGTGGAGTTCCATCTTTCCAATACGCAGTACGGCCAACTTGTCTCGGGCTTCTACCTCGTTTATGCGATCACAACCCCCTTGGGCGGGTGGTTTATCGATCGTGTGGGTTTGCGGGCCGGCGCCGCCATCGCTACCACGCTCTGGTCGCTCGCCGGGGCGGCGACGGCGATGACTCGCAGCTTTCGCGGGCTGTTGGTCTGTCGCATGGGACTGGGATTGGGAGAGTCGGCCGGTTTTCCCTCGTTAGGCAAAGCCAATGCCACGTACCTGGACCCGGCCGAGATGGGATTGGGCGGCGGTTTCGGGGCGATCAGCATCAGCCTGGGCAGCATCGCCGCGCCCCTGATCGTCGCCGCGATGGCCCCTCGGTTTGGCTGGCGCTCCGTGTTCGTCCTGAGTAGTCTGTTGGGGCTGTTGTGGGTGCCGCTGTGGTTGTTCACCTCTCGACGCATTCCTCCCCGCGTCGAGGCCAAGGCCGAACCGCACACTCCCGCCCGGCATCTACTGCGCGATGGCCGGCTGTGGGCCGTGGCCCTCGCGTATTGTCTGGTCTATACCCTGTACACGCTGTGGGCCAACTGGACAACGATTTACTTGGTACAAGAACGCCATTTGACCCAGCTCGAAGCCAATGTGCGATACGCATGGTTTCCACCGGCTTTCGCCGTGCTCGGCGGGTTCCTGGGCGGCGCGCTGGCGTTCGCTTTGATTCGAAGAGGCATGGGAGGACTCGCAGCCAGAATGCGAGTCTGCTGGTTCACCGCGCCGCTGCTCCTGGTCGGCGCATCAATACCGTTCCTGCCCAGCACGACTCTGGCGGCGGCTGCCATCGGCGTGAGCTTCCTGGCGTTCCAGAGCATTCTGGGCAACCTGTTCCTGATTCCGTTGGACATGTTCGGGGCGCGTCCCGCCGGATTCAGCAGCTCCCTGCTGGCCTTCGTTGCCGCCTCGACGCAGGCGCTGGTTTCTCCGGCCATCGGGGCGGCGGTGGATCAACTCGGATTTACGGTGCTTTGCGTTGTCGTTCCTCTGCTGCCGCTGTTTGGTCTGGGGATTCTGCAAACGACTCTCCGCGCAACACTGGCCGGCCCGTTGCCGCCACACGCTCGATGATATCGGCGGCGCGGTTCAGACCGTTCCTTTCCGCGATGATCCGCTGAAACCGCCGGGCCGACTCGCGGAAGGAAGCCTCGCCCGAGCACGGTCTCGATGGCATTGCGCAGGCGCGCCGGTTCACATTCGGAGGCGGGAATGCGCACGCCCGTTCCGGTCCATTCTATCCGGGCCGAGATGCCGTGGTGATCGTGCGCGATGGGAACCGCGACCATGGGAACTCCGGCGGCAAGACTCTCGAGCGTCGAGTTCATGCCGGCTTGGTTGATCATGAGGGCAGCTCGTTCAAGGATCTCCAATTGTGGGGCAAAGGGCGCAACCAGGAGGTTTTCCGGGAGCTCGCCTGGAAGCTCCACCGTCTCCGCGCCGCCCAGGGACAGGACGACCTGCGCGTCCAGGTTCGCCGTCACTTTGGCGACGGCATCGTACAAGTGCCGATTGCGGTTCTGCATCGTGCCGAAGCTGGCGTAGATCAGAGGCTTTCCGCTCAGCCGGTCCCAGGGGAACGGCGTTGGCGGACGACCGGATCGACGAGCGAACGGCCCCGTGAAGTGGAAACATGCGGGCAGGTTTCGACGGGGAAACTCGAATTCCGCGGGCTGCTGCGTGATCTGTGCCAGGTCGGACCAGAGGCGATCGAAACTGAACGGACCCATCCCTGCCTTCTCCCGGTACGCCCCGACGTAGTCGCGGTAGGGCTTACTGGTGGCGAGAATTGCCTCTTCAAAACGGCGATCCCGCTCGAGGACGACGGGGTCGTCCGTGTAAAGCTCGCCGCTGAATCCAGGGACGCCGTCCTCCCATTGCCTCATCAGTCCAACGATCACCGACACAAAGGGCGCTTGCATGCACGCAGCCAGCGTCGATGCGGCGTAATCCATGTGATCCACGACCCACAGATCGAGCTTTGCCCTCTCGATCAACGGCCGTGCCTCGGCGAACAGCGCCGCGGCCTGGGAGGTCAGGATGTCGAGGCTGGCCCGAATCGCCGGCAACCCTTCGAGCCGGCTCAATTTTTGAACCCGCTCGGCGAACGTGCCGGGGGGAAAGTCCCGCGCGCCGAAAGCCTCCAATTGGAAGCCGCGGTTCCGAACCTGCTCGGCGAGATCGGCCACCTGAAAGAAGGTGATCTCGTGCCCTCGGTCTAGCAGTTCGCGGGCGAGCGTCGAAAACGGATTGAGATGCCCAATCCAGGGCAGACAGAACATTCCTAGCCGAGCCATGACAAACCTACGAACACGATGCGGCGCCCGAAAGCGCTAGCAGCGATTCCTGAATCCGCTGGCTATCGCGGCGCAACGGGCCGTATTCCGCGCGGTAATAATCCGCGATCGTCGGGGCCCCGGCGGCCATCATTTCTCGGATCTTCTCCTGGGGAATCGCCGGGGGCGCCTCGCCTCGGGAAGCCCAATCCATTGCATGCCGGATTAAGGCCATCCGGGCTGCCTGCGACGGCGGGCTGGGGTCCGCGAAACCCGGGCAAAACAGAAAACGGGTATGACCGTAAAAGCGACACGAGCGCAGAAACCCCGAAACGAGGGGCGGCTCGATGCCGAGCTCCAGAAGTTCAGGCGGCAAAACCCAGTAGAGGAAGGCATTCTTGGTGTGAGCAAACAGATCGAGGATTTCCGGTGTGCAGGGGAACGCTCCCTTCACGAAGGTTTCCGGAGGCAGTGGAGAGTCGGCCCGAGGAACAACCACGAACAGACGGCGCAAACATAGCGGAGCCGTGACGGCTTCGAAAACCAGCGGTTTGCCCAGCGTCCGCAAGGCGGGCAAACGCGAACGGTGTAATCGATCCGCCAGCTCGAAGACGAAGCGGGTCGCGTAGGATGGCTCCCCCAACCGCTTCGTCATCAGGTTTCCCTCGATACGGCGCGCCTGGGCTTCCATCTCGCTCCGCAACAGGTAAGGCTCTCGAATCAACCCTTCGGCCGAGGCATAGGCGTTCCAACATTCCAGAGAGGTCTTCCACAGATTGCGCCGGTTTCTTTGCTGAACGGAAATCGCGAAGAACCACTCCACCCATAGCAGGAACTTGCTCAGCGCGTGATCCGGATGGACCGGAGCGAAAGGGATCTCGACCGGCTTGCCACGAAGCAGCATCATTGTGCGCCGCTCGACCGAACCCCAGAAGGTGTCCATCCGCGCATGACTGGTAATCCCGCTTGGTTCGTACACATCGATATGGTTCAAAGCTGGATTGACAAGCCGCGCGCGATTCACCTCTTGGTAGAGCGAAGCGATACTCGCTCCCTCTTCGGCCTTCTCCTCGTTGACGACCATCAGCATGTCGATGTCGCTTCGTCCGAAGAAAACCTCGCCGGTGGCGACGCTGCGATGAAGCAGGACGCTTTCCACGATCGGGGAGGAGGCCAGCATGCGAGCCGACAACCTCGCCGCCTGCCGGTAGAATGCCGTGGCAAGCTCCCGGGAGAACGCACTCATGTCGCAGAACAGTCTAGCATGGCTCCCGACGGTCGCCGCTTTGTCCGACCGGGGAAGGTTTCCGCGCAGGCGCTGTTGGACGAACTGGAATACGGTTTCCGCGTTACGCGCCGAGTCCCGTCCAAGCACCAGCCGATACACCTCCGACCGTCGAAAGAGATTTTGCGCGCCTCGAAACCGCGACCAGGCGACTCCGGCCTTGCCGAGGATCTGCATCGGCGAATGGCGCAGCACAAATTCGACACCCTGAAACAGGCCCAGTCCGACAACACAATCGGCTAGGATCGACCGGTAGCGCTCTCCAGGGCGAGCCGGCTCGATGCGGCAGGTATCGCCGAAGCTGCGTCGCCCGAGAAAGACGATGCCGGGCTCGGCCGAGGCCTGGACCCGGTGCGCGAAGTAATCGTAGTTGACCACTACCTTCGGACCGAACTCCATGCGCCGGATCGTGCGCCTCAGTTCGGGTGGGATGGCGCTTTCGGATCCAGGCAAAAGCCCCAGGCGGAGCGGGAAGGCATGGACGCGTCCCGCCGGGGAGATGAACGGGGAATCATCGGACAGGAAACCGATTTCCGGAAACCGTAGCATCGCCGCGCCCAGCGTGCTTTTTCCGCCGCCCATGGGAAAGACCGCCAACACAGCTCGCTCGTGATATTCGAGCGCCAGGGCATGAATCCGGTGCAAGCGGCGCTCGTCGAGGGCTTCTCCGATTCGCGACAGCAGAAACAGGTATGCGGCCTCGTACTGCAAATCGGGATCCTCGGAAAAGACGCGGAAGATCCCGGCAGCGCGGTCCCAGACTGCGAGCGCGCGCCCGCCGTAATCGAGCCATGTGGTTTCGCGGAGGCTGAACGAAACGTTGCGAGGAGTGTAATTCGTGGCGACCTCATTCGGCGCCTCGGCGTAGGGGGGCGGCTGTGTGCAAAGCTCGATCCGCAATCCCGCTACGTCCTCCTCACTCTGGAAAAACTCGAAGTCGCCTGCGAGCATCCCCACCGAAGAGGAGGAGGCCGCGCCGGTGATGCGAAATCGGAAGCCGTGTACGTCAAAGCCGCGCGAGATGGCCGGTGCTGAGGGACTTTCGATTGGCATGATGTGTCAAGTATGTTGTTGCCAACATCTTCGAGTGCTTCGGTGGGTGGCCAAAAACCTTACGCAAATCGGTCTTGTCGGAGGCCCGTTTTCCCGCCATCTTCAAGTGACGCTCCCGCATGGCCGAACACCATCCTTTCCGGCCATGCAGGCTTCATCATACTCCAGCCCGCTCCAGCGCCTGGCGGTAGTTCCACGGCATCCACTCCGCGGGGCTGGCCGCCAGTTCCTGGGCGTGGCGCTGGAGCTCGGTCAGGTAATCGAAGGAGTTGGCGCCGCACAGCTGGCAGGTGTGAATCAGGCTCATGAACAGGTCGCCCACCTGCGCCCCGTTCAGCGTCCGATAGAACAAAGCGTTCTTCCGGTGCAGAACTGCTCGCTTCAATGCCCTTTCGACGATGTTGTTGTCCAATGGGCTCCGGCTTGCCGGAGAAACAGCGCCAAAGGCCGCCAGTGCCGCAGCAGATACGTGATCGCCTTGCCCAACCCGGAGTTCGGCTCCGTCTTGCGCTCGGCAAACTGCGCCTCCAGCCAGCCGTGCAGTTGGTCCATCACCGGACCGCTGCGCTCCTGATGAAACCGCAACCGCTCTTCCGGTGTCAGGCCACTCTCACGCGCTTCAGCATCGTGGCCATACACCTGGCCCAGCATCTCCAGCACGTAGCGGCATTCGTCGGGAAAGTTCGCCGCCACTTCCACGAACTGTCTTCTTCCATGGGCCAGGCAGTGGGCCAGCAGAATCTCCACCCCCGCGGGTGACTTCGGAACGTTGCGCGACAGCGCGTCACACATCTGGATAGGCGGGCTCAACTGCTTGGCCCGCTGCTGCAACACGTCGGCGATGTTCTCGCCGGCATGCTGGCGTCCGGTGAAGTACAGCGCGATCTTCCAGCCCTGGCCGGTGGACACGATGCCGCTGGTGAACACGCCCGTGCGTTCGTCCGACGCCTCGCGCGTGAGCCGTAACACTCGCATGCTGGTGTCGTCGTTGTGTACCACCTCGCCCTGCGCCGCCTGCCGGGTCAACTCATCCCGCGCCGGTTTGATCAACTCCGCAGCTTCCTCCATGATCTCCCACTGTGTCGCCGCTGGTAACGGAATCCCGAGCTGACCTTCGAGTTGTTCCAACCGGTAGAACGGGGTCCCGCTGCCGTACTTGAGTTGCGCGATCATCGCCGCCGCCGTCTCGTCGTACTTCTCCGGACCCACTGCCGTCCGGCTCTTGTGCCGTAAACACCTGCCCGCAGGCGCCGCAGCGCAACCGCTCCAGCGAGTAGACGGTGGCCGCCAGCGGCGCTTGTCCCACAATCCGCACCAGCACCTTCGGCTCCTTCTGCCCGTATACGTTGCCTTTCCCGCACTCCGGGCAGCGGTCCCCGTGCGTCAACTTCTGGTGTGCGATCGCCACCTTCCGCGCGCCGCCAAACGCCTCTGCGCCATTGCGTCCGTGTCCGGCTTGGCGGGGGAGCGTTGGTATCCGGCTGAGTCCCGGCGCCAGTTTCCGAGCTTCTCCGATTCTTCCAGCACGGCGCTGGTCTTCTCCGTATTGCGCGGCCGCACCAGCATCGCCGCCAGCGCATGCAATGCGTCCTTGAGCTTCTCGTAATCGGCCTCGCTCAGCGGCGCTTGCCGCGCTCCGTCCAGCACCCGGTCCAGTTCGTCCAGGTTCACATCGACACGGCGTCTGGCGGGCTTCATCCTACTCCCCGAGCAGTTCGCGAAACCGCTTCGTCAACGGATACCCCAGAACCTCTTTGATCGACCGGTTCGGTACGTAGCTGTTGGATTGCTTGCCCCGTCCCGTCGTCTTGCCCAGCAAAACCCAGTTGGCCGCACGGTAACAGGTTCCGCGGAATCGCTGCGGATCCACGAACGTTTCCAGAAAGTAAATCGGATGCCCGTACATTCGCTGCCAGTCCTGGGGGATCCGCGTGGCCAGCCGCCCCAGAATGTGCGACGCCAGATGCTTCACTCGAACCCACGGCAGAATCAGAAACCGCGTGTTGTAGGCGAGGAACCGGATGTTGCGCCGCCGCGCTTGTTGGTTCCAGCCAATGTAGCGGTCGCGCGAGCCAATGTGTCGCGGCGCGCTCGACCACGCCACGCACGCCAGCGGCCGCCCTTGCGCCCACACCAGATACTTCAGGTGCTCCCCCACCGGCTGTTCGTAACCCAGATAATGATGCTCCTCCATCAGGCTGTTAAACAGCGCCTCATCCCCGGTGCGCCGCACCTGAGCAAACTCCAAGGGCTGGATCTGGTCGAGACGGCCTTCCACCGGCGTCGTGTCGATCCGCACCGGAGCCGGCCGCACTCGCTGCGCCAGCGGGTTGTGCGGCACGAACTTCACCGGCGGCAACTCGATCTGGCCGGCACGGTCCAGCATGAGCAACAGGCCGCGGCACACCATGTCGCGCAAGACGCCGTTGGGTTGTTTCCATTGCCAGGCTTCGCACAGCCTCTTGGACAGCGTGCGGCGGCTCTCGCGCGGGTGCGCAGCAATGAGTTCCCTTATATAGAGGATGTCTTCCTTGGTGAGCACCCGGCCCCGGTACTTGAGTTCTGCCATCCAACAGCAGTATGAACCCCATTTTTCTGGAACGCAAGGAGGGTGGGAATGTTTATTTGCAGTCGTTACTTCAACGCGTTCACCCGCCGCCACATCGGCGCCGCGCGGACGCGCGACACATCACCAGCCGCCATCAGCAACTGCGCTTCGTAGGCCTCCAGCGGTTTGGCCGGCGCGGCTGATTCCGGCCACCATACGAACCTTCCTCTGGAAAGCCGCTTCTGCGCAAGCCAGTAGCCCTGGCCGTCATAGCTGAGGAGACGAATCGCCGCCCCACTGCGGCTCCGAAACACGAACACGCATCCGGAGAATGGATCTTCCGCGAGCTTGTCCTGGCACAGCCGCGACAATGAGTCAATCCCCTTGCGTCCGTCGACCGGTTCGATCGCCACCAGCACACGCATCTGCACCGTGATCTGAATCATCCTTCCGTTTCCCGCCAGGCGCGCAGCAGGCTTGCCCAATCGGGCGGCGCGGATGCTTTCCACTGGATGCGCATCTTGCCTCCGCGCGAGGACTCAAACTCGATGATGCACTCCTCCAGCGTCGCCGGATGCGGCGCGATCAGTTCGACGAATGCCGGTTTGGTTGCCCTCCGGCGGCGGCTTGGAATTCCGCCGAGCCGCTTCTTCAGCCCCATATAGTCCAGCCGTAGCGGGTGCGCGACGGATTACACACCGTGTTGCCGGGCCAGTTCGACCGCAGCCTGCCACAGCGACTCCGGCAGTTTCGTCCGCCGCGGCTGGGTGCTGCGAAACTGATCCAACTGGCGTTGCAGCTGCACGATGGGCTCGGGAATAGGTGTTTTGCTTTTGCGGTTCACTATCAGCCGTCCCTCGGCGACTGAATGAACTTAACAAGGCGGCCTAGCTGGCGTCACGCACGCTTGCCGAAAACTCACCTGGAAGCTAAGAAAGACGGCCTCGACACGAGTGTCGAGGCGGCAAGCAAGAGTGCTTGCGCCACGGTCAGCTCACCCAGAATGCCTCTGAGTAAACGCTTATGGGACCTGCTCCACCACACGGACCAGTTGTTGATGTGGCGCAGGCCCCCGGCCCTTGAGGGCCACCCTTGTCCGGCGGCTGACCTTGTGATAAGGTACGATGCACAATCAGCCTAGCCCGTGGAGGACCACTTGAGAACACCGGCCGTTTGGTTCACCTGTGTTGCCCTGCTGTGCTGCGCGATGGCCTTCGCAGCCGGTCCCCAGCCGCTTGCTTACGGAAGCGAGATGCGCGACCTGATCGAGCGCTATGCTGCGGACCGCGGCAGTCTTGTCCGGCTGTATGCCTCGGACCGCGGCGCTTTCACTCCGCCCGCCACGGGGGAGCGCGGCGCCATAGCCCGGCCCGACACGGCGGAGCGCGGCACCTTGCGAAGCGAAGGCAGCGAGTTGTCACCGGTGCGGCGCGCGCGCTTGAAGCAGTTCCACAGCGACTGGCTCAGCCGCCTGGAAGGGCTGGATTTCGAAAAGATGGGCCAGGCAGGGCGGGCCGACTTCCTGCTGTTCCGGAACCATTTGAACCACGAGTTGCGGCAACTGGATATCCAGGCAAAGGCGCTCGGCGACACGGCCCCGCTGATCTCGTTTGCGGAAACGATTCTGGGGCTGGACGAGGCGCGGCGCCGCATGGAACCGCTGGAACCCCCAACGGCCGCCGCCACTGTGAATGGATTGAGGAAAGCGGTGGATGGCATCCGGAAGAGCGTGGAGGCCGCCGCGACGCGGCCGCGGAAGACCGTCGCGAACCGGGCGGCGGGGGATGTCGAGAACCTCCGCAACACGCTCCGGGCCTGGTTCTCCTTCTATAACGGATACGATCCGCTGTTCACCTGGTGGGTGGATGCGCCCTACAAAGAGGCGGACAAGTCTCTCCAGGACTACGCGGCCTTTCTGCGCGAGAAGATCGCCGGCCTGAAACCGGGCGATAATACCGCCATCATCGGAAACCCGATCGGCCGCGAGGCGCTGCTGAGCGATCTGGCCTACGAGATGATCCCCTACTCGCCGGAGGAACTGATCGAGATCG
>CAVRZY010000182.1:0-29670 GCA_963725415.1 uncultured Acidobacteriota bacterium
TTTGACAAGTAGTTTGGATTCACTATCAAGACATTAGACAGCACACCTTTAACATCAAAGATGTTTGACACCGAAATTGTCAAGGGAAAAGGTATATTCCCATACGAGATGACTACTTCAATCGAGGCCATGTTGGCTATAACACGAATGCCGGACCGATGGGAGCAAATCAATGAGGAACAACACCAGTACTCAGTAAGGATGTGGGAGAAGTATGAGTGTCGCAATTTATTCGAGTATATGAGAACATACCTCAAGCTGGATTGTTACCTGCTGGCTGACGTGTTCGAAACCTTCAGGAATCAGTCGATGAGGAGGATGGGCTAGAACCGCTTATCGTTTTTTATAATGTTGGGTATGAGTTGGGCCTCTGCACTTAAATCGAAGGAGCACGAGTATATCAAGGACCAGGATATACAATTTTTCGATGGAGGAATTCGTGGCAGGATGACTTTCATCAACAAACATTATGTCAAAGCGGACGATCCAACAGACCTACTGTATGCTGACGTTAACAATTTGTATGGGTGGACGATAACTCAGAATTTACCTCATGGAGATTTCGAAATGATTGATGAGTCGGAGAGAATGACTGGTATAACGGGCAATGCTATACAGATGACTTTGAAGGAGACACTGGGTACAGCATGGAAGTGGATACTCCACCGAACACAAGTAGATGCAGGATAATTTGGACGATCCGCCCGTGGCACCAACACCGATGTGCCCTCCAGGTAGAAATGGCTCCTTACTCACTACGACAAGGAGAATTATGTAGTACTACCCGTAATCAAAACTCACCGGACACCGATTAAAATATTTTTTTATAATTCTTAAACCTTTTTTAAGATAATAATAAGTAATGATAATGGTTTCAAGTAATATTATAAATATTATAAATAGATCAATCTATGTATTATAAAAAAAATTGATTAATAAATATGTTGAAATAAATTCTTATGTTTACTTTGAATTTTTTTTATCAAGTCATAATTACCCGGACACATAGTTTTTGAGTCATAAGTCACCAGACACATATTATAAATGATATTTTTGACATTTATTTTAATTTTTTAAATTAAATTTAAAAAATAATAAGAAAATCACGGAATTAAACTTTGTTTTAATATATTACTTTTTAAAGACACAAGCAATTTAAAAGAAAAAATGATGCGCAAAGAGTTATCGAAAGATATTCAAATTGCTATACTTGAGAGACGCGCCGAAGGGAAATCTTTTCGAGATATTTCTAAACTTTTGAATATTGCGAAATCAACAATATTTGATTGTGTTAAACGCTCAAAATCAAGTGCTCAGTCTTCAAGCGCTAAAAGAACTGGAAGACCGAAGAAAGTGTGTCCACGCAATATCAGGTCTTTGAAAAGAATAATCAAGGTAAATAGATTTCAAAATTCCAATGATATAAATCAAAAGTGGAATAATTCAACGGGAATGAATTTCTCTACAAGTACATGTCAACGCGAGATTAAAAGAATGGGATACAAATCCTATAAGGTACATTTTTTATTTATTAAACTGTTATTACGTAATCGTAAAATCATTTATAGGCTAAACAGAAACCGTTCTTGACTAAAAAACAAAAATATAGACGATTAAAGTGGTCAAAAGAACGTATTAGATGGCTAAAAGACGATTGGGAAAGAGTTATTTTCAGTGATGAGTCAAGATTTGAAATCATGATGTCTGAAGGGGGGAAACGTGTTTGGAGAAATACTGATGAATCGTTTAAAGAAGATTGCCTAAAAAGAACAATAAAATTCCCAGAGTCAATAATGGTTTGGGGTTGCATGAGCGGAAAGGGTTTGAGCACTTTACACTTCATCGATGGGACAGTCAATGCCGAGAAATATCAAACAATTTTAAGTCAAAAGTTGGTACCTTTTATTCAAAAAAATCATCCAAACGATGACGTAATTTTCCAACAAGATGGCGCTAGTTGCCATACGGCAAAGTCAACAAAGTCTTGGATAAATGAAAAACAAGTAACATTGATGGAATGGCCTTCAGGAAGTCCAGATTTAAGCCCTATCGAAAATATATGGGGAATTATTAAAAAAGAGTTGAGGAAAAATAGACCACGCACTAAGGAGGATATGCGTTCAATGCTTCAAGATATCTGGAGTAAGGTCACCGTGGAACAGTGCGTAAAGTTACTTTCTACGATGCCTGATCGATTAAAGTCGTGTATAAAGGCAAATGGGGACGTCACACGATATTAGACAGATATAAAACAAAAATATGTTCTGTCCGGTGACTTTTGACTTGAAAGGTTCCCTGTTAAAATTGTAATAAAATTTTGAAGAATTAATATTTGACTTTTATTTTTTTTGTATTTTATTGCCTTGCATATACGTTTTTATTATATTACAACATTTAGTTTATAATCTTCAATAACCTCATAATAAATAAGAATATTTAAAAAATAAAATGGAATAAAGTCACTGTCCGGTAACTTTTGATGTTGGGTAGCTACATTGTCGGTTGCTGGCTCTGTGGCTCAAATTAGGTGTCAAGTGAAGAAGGTCAACAGGATAGTTAAATTTAAACAGGCCAAATTTTTAAGAAATTTATAAACTATAACACGAAAAATAGAGCGGCGGCTAGGAATGCCTTTAAACGAGATTTCTACAAGTACAAGAATAACAGATTGTATGGGAAAACTATAGAAAATTTTAAGGATCGTGAAAACTTGAGATTAGTCAATAAGACCAGAAAAATGCTTATTTACTCCAGCAGTGTCTTATTCAGGAAGACAATGAAGATTGCCGACGATTGCATTGACTCTGTGCAAAGAAAACATCGTTCTCAATAGGCTTAGCGACATCAAGCAAGTAGTGTTGGACCTCAGTAAACTGTGGAGGTATGAGCTCCAATACGTCGATTTTAAGTTATACAGAGAATTATTCAATTGTGAGATCAGAATAATTGCTGGTGACCTGGACTCATATTATATGCTGAGGATGACCTGCTATTCTCTAACGTAATTTGCTCCAAGATTGACAAAATTAAAAGTGGACGAGAATAAGGGCAATCCGTTTTACGAGTGGGTATTTCTCAGGCCCAAATGTTATAGTCTCCGGTCTAGCAAAGAGACAATGAAGTCAAAGGGAGTTACACTCAAGGGCTCGGGAGTTAATTTCCAGACATAAGTCCCGGCTGGGTGTGATCTGGAGTTTCATCTCGCGTGAGAAAGATGTGTCGTTGTTGCCGGCAACAACGACCTTACCATTCATCACCACCGTGAGTGCACTGCAAGCAACGAGCGCCGCCGGCATAAACATGAGCGTTGTAAGCGTCAATGGACCCAACCTGCGCATGTGAGAATCCTTTCTAATGAAGTCTTCCAGTCTCGTCTTGGTTTATGGCTTTAAAAGACTTTGACAGCAAACGCTCGCTGAAAGTTCCAGAGACAGCGACTTTCCGGGAGCTACATTGCGCGGCAGCGACTGTCAAGCTGGGGCGACCTGGACGTGGCGACGTGCCGCTCCGGTTACACGCCCCGCTTCGTCCAAATCGCGGTGAAGCTTTACTTCCAAGCGTACTGTGCGTCCCCGAATTTGCCTGAATGGACAGTGTTGGGACTAACTCGATATCGAAACCGGTCCCCGGTCTCATGCAACGAAGAATAGCTTGGCGAGCCGCCCGTGCGGACATTCTCAGCAGGAGCCAGCCGTCGGAAAAACGGCTGATGTTGGTGGCGCCGTAGGTGCGCTGCCGGTAGCGGATGGGGACCTCAACGATCTTGCGGTTCAGCTTGGAGGCGCCGAACAGCAGATCGAAATCGCCGAACGGATCCAAGCTTCCGAAATAGGCCCGCCCCGCCTCAATCCGCCGGTAGTCGCTGCGCCAGAGCACCTTGGTCCCGCACAGCGTGTCCTTCACCGGCTGGCCCAGCAGATAGCTCAGTAACAGGGCGAAGAGCCGGTTCCCCAACAGGTTCAGGAAGCGCATGGCGCGCGCGTCCATGCTATAGACCAGCCGGCAGCCATTGATGAACTCGCCTTTGCCGCTCAGTAGGGCCTCATGAAACTGGGTGAGGTCTTCCGGGGCCACGCTGAGATCGGCGTCCAGGATCATGAGGATGTCCCCACGCGCCTTTGAGAAGCCCAGGCGTACTGCGTCGCCCTTGCCACGGCCCTCTTGAACCAACACTTGGATGTCCCTGTCAGGATGGGAGGCGGCCGAGCGGCGGCATTCCTCGAGCGTCTGGTCGCTGGAATGCCCCTCCACAAAGATCAGTTCCGGGTGCGCCCCCAGGTCCGGCAGTCGCTGGGCCACCTGTTCGATATTGCCAGCCTCGTTCCGGCAAGGACAAATCACTGAGACGCTGGGCGCGGCTGGCTCCCGTTTCAGACCCAGCGGCCTGGCTACGATCCAGTTGGTCAGGCACAGGTGCCGGAGGCCCGGCAAGTGCGCCAGAACCCGGTTCGCCAGCCGGCTCAGCACCGGCACGCGCTTGGGTAACAGGATGTGTCGTCTGTTCCGTATAACCTCGAAGTTGGCCAGGTACAGCAGGTTGGTGATGTCCTCCGCCGTAGTCCAGTTCAGCACCGGTTGGAGGTACTTCAGACCCAGCTTCTCAGCCAGCGAAAGGACCGGTTGCCACAGCCGGCTGTACCAGTGCAGGATGAGGCGCGTGCCCGGGTGCGCGGCCGCACGCAATCGCTCGAACACCAGTCGGATGTCGTACAGAAAGCCCACCAAGTCAGACAGAATGATGTAATCGAATTGCTCGGCCCCCAGATCCAGCCGCTCCGCGGCCATCTGGCGGAACTCCAGATGCGGATGCCTGGCCGAGGCCAGGCGGACCATACCTGGAGCAATGTCGAGGCCCAACCCCCGTGAAGGATGGGTGGCCGCCAGCAGGTCCCCGGTTCCACTTCCGATCTCCAGAACTGTGGCCCCGGCCGGCACGTAGAACCGCGCCAGCGAGGCGATGGCGGCGTGGTAGCCGGCGTTGCGGCGCCGCCAGAATTCTACTACTTCGCTGTACTGATCGAAGAACTCTTCGCATCTCCGCAAGTGCTCCTCGATGTTCGCCGGGAGTGGCTCCTTGGGCAGGGCCGCAGCCCGGCCCGGGCTGCTTGGCTCCCCCCTTCGGGCGGCGCCGCCGCTGGAGCTATCAGACTTCATGGAACCGTGATCCATGGGACTCGTCAGCACGGAAGGGCCGACCGCTCACCTCCGGCGGCGGATGGCTTGCCACCGCTCGTGGAGCCTCCACAAAAACGTCGCTTTCGCCGCCTCGATCCATTGCTGTTGGTGAAGGTTCTGAGCGCGGAGTCCGTTGATAGCTTCACGGCTGCGCTCCAGCTCCTGCGTCGCCGCAGCCACCTGCTCCGCCAGTTCCTGGATATAGGCCCGCCGCCGCTCGGATTCCTCCGCTACCCGCGACAACTGCTCGGCCTGCTCCTGGATGTAGGCCCGCCGCCGCTCGGATTCCTCCGCTACCCGCGACAACTGCTCGGCCTGCTCCTGGATGTAAATGCGCCGCCGCTCGGATTCCTCCGCTACCCGCGACAACTGCTCGGCTTGCTCCTGGATGTAGGCGCCCCGTTTTTCGGCCTCCTCGCTCCAGTGCGCCAGCTTTGTCTCCAGATCCTGGATCTGGGCGCGCTGCTGCTCGGATTCCTGGTTGACCTGTGTCAACTGCTGGAGAGCCTGCATGTACGCGCGCTGTTGTTCGGATTCCAGCCTGCTCCGGGAGGCTTCTTGCGCCGCCTGGCTGGGCCTCTCCGCCCTCCCAGCCCACTTCACCCCGATCCACGTGACCCGGTCAACTTCCTCCTCGGCCCGGTCCGGCGGCTGCAGTTGCTCATAGATCGATTCGAAGCCGTACCTGCGGAGCGCCAGGCGTAATGAGCTGCGCGTCAGCCAGAAGGAGCGGGGGTTGTCCAAAGAGGCCCATAACCTCCGCTCCTTCTGCTGCGGCGTCTCTCCCGGCTTGTGCTCCCGGAAGCGCCGGCCCTGGTAAACCTGCCCCTCCCAGGACTCCTCCTCCAGTTCGCCCAGCTCGAACGGGTTGTGCTTCAATACCTCCAGCGCGACGTGCGTCTCGACCACTGCCACATGCTCGGTCACCTCGGAAATCCGCTGGATCAGCCGCAGGGCATCCGGCATGTCCAGGTGATACAGAATGCCGCAGCACAGCACGATGTCGAAACTGCCGTACTTGGCGCGGCACAGGTTCCGCACGTCGTCCTGCACCAGCTCGCAGGCGGCCAGCTCCAGCGCTTCCCGCGCAAAGCGCGCTTTCTCGAGGTTGGCCAGCCGGGCCTCGATGCCCACGGTCTTGGCCCCGGCGCGCGCCAGCTCGATGGCGAACAGCCCCTCCAGGCAGCCCAAGTCCAAGATGCGCACTCCCTCCAGACTTTGGTAGCCGAAATCCCGGAGGCTCTGCCGCAGCCGTTCCAGCCGCAGGGTGTCCTGATTCACCGGCGTGCTGCGGGTGTAGACCCCGCAGCCTAAGTGAATGGTATGGGCAGTCCACTCCCCGTGTCGCTCAACGATCCTGTTCCTAGCCTCTAGCAACTCGTCGCGGTTCATCTGCACCTGGCCTGCCTCCCTCCATCCCCTTGCTCAGGCCCGCCTCCTGCGCTGCCCCGGCCCCAGCTTCAGCAGCAGCGCCCCCACCCGCCTTAAGGGCGCCGTCAGTCGCCAGGAAAGCGAGTCCTCCAGCTCGTCCACACGTTGCCGCAGGCATGTAATGGCGCGGTCCTGCTCCGCGATCACTGCCTCGGGTCCCTCTGTGCAGGCGCGCTGTTGTTCGGATTCCAGCCTGCGCCGGGAGGCCTCTTCCGCCGCCGCGCTGGGCCTCTCCGCCCTCCCGGCCCACTTCACCCCGATCCACATGACCCGGTCAACTTCCCCGCTCGCCTGCTCCGGCTCCTCCAGGTGCTCATAGGTCGACTCGAAGCCGTGCCTCTGGAGCGCCAGGCGTAATGAGCTGCGCGTCAGCCAGAAGGAGCGGGGGTTGTCCAAAGAGGCCCATAACCTCCGCTCCTTCTGCTGCGGCGTCTCTCCCGGCTTGTGCTCCCGGAAGCGCCGGCCCTGGTAAACCTGCCCCTCCCAGGACTCCTCCTCCAGTTCGCCCAGCTCGAACGGATTGTGCTTCAATACCTCCAGCGCGACGTGCGTCTCGACCACCGCCACCTGCTCGGTCACCTCGGAAATCCGCTGGATCAGCCGCAGGGCATCCGGCATGTCCAGGTGATACAGAATGCCGCAGCACAGCACGATGTCGAAACTGCCGTACTTGGCGCGGCACAGGTTCCGCACGTCGTCCTGCACCAGCTCGCAGGCGGCCAGCTCCAGCGCTTCCCGCGCAAAGCGCGCTTTCTCGAGGTTGGCCAGCCGGGCCTCGATGCCCACGGTCTTGGCCCCGGCGCGCGCCAGCTCGATGGCGAACAGCCCCTCCAGGCAGCCCAAGTCCAAGATGCGCACTCCCTCCAGACTTTGGTAGCCGAAATCCCGGAGGCTCTGCCGCACACGCTCCAAGCGCCACTCCTGATTCACCGGCGTGCTGCGGGTGTAGACCCCGCAGCCTAAGTGAATGGTATGGGCAGTCCACTCCCCGTACCGCTCGACGATCCTGTTCCTAGCCTCTAGCAGCTCGTCGCGGTTCATCATCTCAAGAGCGGCTGGATATGGCTGATGTCATGGACGCAGCTTGCGTGATCCGCAATATCCCGTTCGAAATGATCGTTCTTGTGCAGGTAGAAGAAGCGACCCGCCAGCAGATCCACCACCTCGCGGTAGGGGTGCACTCTCCGGTCCGGAAGCAGCGTGCGCAGCGGTTCATAAAGCTCTTCATCGACCAGTATGTAGTCGTAGTACTGCCAGGCCACGTACAGTATCTTCCCCGTCTGGATCAGCGATTTCCCCAAGATCTGAGCGGTCTCGGTCAGAGCCGCCGGGATGGCCTGGTGGTTCTTCAGCTCCAGGAAACGGCGATGCACCCGCCCCGAGGCGGCCCGCTGGTCCCCCGCATGCTTGGTGCTGACCTGCGACTCCGACACCGTATACTCGAACAGCACTTCTTCCAGCATGGCCGCCTTGAAGAAACGCAGCCACACTCCCCACAGAGCAAAATCCTCGCAGTGCCGGTAGTTGGGGGAATGCGAGTATCCGCCCAGCAGGCTGAAGATGTCTTTCCGGGCCAGGATGCTGCCGTGAGGCAGCGGGCATCCCACCGCGGCGTAAAAGTTCAGCACCTCTTGCCAGCTCGAACCCCGCACATGATCGGTAAGCGAGCCGTCCTGCCCCAGCATGCGCATTCCGGTTCCTATGATGGTCAGGTCCGGATCCGAAATCAGGGCTTCCAGTTGCTTGTTCAGTTTTTCCGGCCTCCAGTAATCGTCCGCGTCGATGCGGGCAATCAGGTCGTGACGCGCCCGGTTCAGCCCGGCGTTCAAAGCGAACACCAGCCCCTGGTTGCTGGCCATCCGGATATAGGACACCTCCTGGCGCGCCAGGAGGTCCGCCAGTTCCGGCAGTTCCTTCAGCGGCCGGGCTGAACCGTCGTCAACGACCACCAGTTCCAGCGGCAAGCAGCACTCCTGCGTCAACACGGAGGAGGCCGCACGCCGCAGTCGCCGCAGCGAATCCGAATCCACCCCAGCCAGATAGACTGGCAGGAGGGTGGAAATACCTGTAAAACTCATGGCCTACCCACGCTGCCGCGGCCCCAGCTTCAGCAGCATCGCCCCCACCCGCCGCAAGGGCGCCGTCAGTCGCCAGGAAAGCGAATCCTCCAGCTCGTAAACCCGTTGCCGCAGACATCCGATGGAGCGGTCCTGCTCCGCGATCACTTCCTCCTGCGTCTCCCTCTGGGTCCCGAAGCGTGGCTCGAGCCCGCATGCCAGGCCCGCCAGTTTGGCGCCCGGAACCACAAAGTCCGAGCGGTTGATCTGCTTTCGAATCTGGAGCGAATACTGCTTCCACAACGCTGGGTTCGCTTTTATCTCCCGGTTGCCGTCCCGGATGATCCTGAACTCCGACAGGGTCGAGAAGTTGGCCTCGAACCGGAAACCTTTCTGCAATAATGTGACTAGAAACTGCCAGTCCTCCGCGTACTCGAAGTGTTCATCGAAGTAACAGCGCTGCCTCCGTAAAGTCTCCATTCGCACTGCAAAGCTGTTGATGGTGATGAAGTTCTCGTACAGCAGCAGGAAGATCGGCTTGGGCGTGTAGCCCACCGCCGCCGGCCGGCCGAATTCCTTGCGATTCGAGGCCGCGTAGATCAGGTCTGCTTGCGAGGTCAGAAAGGCCGCCGCCATGATCCGCGTGAAGAAGGGATAGACAATATCGTCATCATCCAGAAAGAACAGGAAATCGGGCTGGGACTCGGAATCATAGCAGTGGTCCAGCCCGACATTGAGTGGGTGCCCCCTCCTTTTCCCCGTATCCTTGGCGTGCAGCGCCACATGTTCCAGCCCGCCCACGCGGCGGCAGACCTGCTGCACCTTTTGGTGTGCGCTGGAATCGCCGTGCACCACCACAATCGCCCTACAGCGGTCCTGCTGGAAGGTCAGCGACTCCAGGGCCTGCTGCAAGAGTTGCGGCCTGTCGCCCATGGTGCGGACGATTGCGGCGAAACATGCCGAAGCCATGCAGTTATTCTACCTGAGTTATGCACGGGCTTCCTCGCAGCCGCGCGTTGCTCGATTGATTGGCGGATAACCGGGCTGCCTGAGTAGTTCAGTTGAACCTGGCGCGACAACGGGCCGGCCCCTCACAACCCGACCGGCTTAATCTCTTGCAGGATGCGAAGGGCCTCCGCCTGAGGGTCTTCGGCGCGCGTGATCTGGCGGCCGATAACCAGGTAATCGGCCCCGTTGCGGAGGGCTTCGGCGGGGGTGGCGACGCGCTTTTGATCGCCCCTGCCAGCCCCGGTTGAGCGAACGCCGGGGGTCACCAGGATGGCCCGGGCTCCGGCCAGCGCGCGCACCGCGGCCACCTCCAGCGGCGAGCACACGATGCCGTCCATGCCGGCTTCAATGGCCTTACGGACGCGTAGCGCCACCAGCTCGGGATGGAGCATGGGTAGCCCAAGTCGGCCAGGTCGTCCTGGTCGAAGCTGGTGAGCACGGTGACCGCCAGCAGTTGCAGCCGGGAGGCGCCGCGGCCCTCGATGGCGGCCTGCATCACCGGTTTGCTCCCGTGTACGGTGGTGAAACGCACACCGCTGGCCGCCACTTGCGCCACCGCTCGCTTGACGGTCTCGCCGATGTCGTAGAGCTTCAAATCCAGGAAAACCTCCTTACCCTGCGCGATCAACTCCCGCACAAAGTCCATGCCCGCGGCGGCGTACAACTCGAGACCCACTTTGTAGAACGAGATGTGATCGCCCAAGCGCGCCACCAGTTCGCGAGCCTTGCCGGCGGATTCGAAGTCGAGGGCGACAATCAGCGGGTTGCGGGACATGCTTCGGCTTATCCTACACGATGCGAACCGGCTTGTCTTGGCGGGGCAGCACGCGGCCAATGCGATAGGCCCCCTCCAGGCGCAGGGCGTCGCTCTCCGAAAGCGCGATCAGCAAGCCCCCGGAAGTCTGCGGGTCGTACAACAGAATCTCGATCTCCGCAGGCAGGACGCGTGCGACTTCGACCGCGCAAGAGGCGAATTCCTGGTTGTTTCGCAGGCCGGCCGGCAGGGCCCCTGGCGTGCATACTCCACCGCGCCCGGCAGGAACTCGACGCGATCCGCCTCGATCTCCAGGGTGACGCCGCTGGCCACGGCCAGCTCCCGCGCATGCCCGATCAGGCCGAAGCCCGAGACGTCCGTGCAGGCGTGTACGTCAAGGGCCAGCATAGCCTGGCAGGCGCGCTGGTTCAGCGCCAGCATCGAATCAACGGAAGCCCGCACGTGATCGTCTGCGGCAATCCCGCGCTTCAAGGCGGTCGAAATCACGCCGGTCCCGATGCGCTTGGTGAGCAGCAGGGCGTCTCCAGGCTGCGCCCGGGCATTGGTGATGACGCGGTCCGGGTGGATCGTGCCGGTGACCGCGTAGCCGAATTTCATCTCCTGGTCGGCCACGCTGTGCCCGCCAATGACCACGCAGCCGGCTTCGTGCATCTTGTCGGCGCCGCCCCTGAGGATCTGCTCGAGATCGTCCAGATCGCCCTGGGCCGGGTAGGCCACAATGGACAGCGCCGAAACAGGACGGCCACCCATGGCGTACACGTCGCTGAGCGCGTTAGCGGCCGCGATCGCGCCAAAGGTGTAGGGATCATCCACGATAGGGGTGAAGAAATCCACGGTCTGGACCAGGGCACACTCCGGCGTCAGCTTGTAGACGCCGGCGTCATCGGCCGTGTCAAACCCCACCAGCACGTTTTCGTCCGCCACCCGGGGCAGGCGGGCCAGAATCCGGTCCAAAACCTTTGGACCCAGCTTAGAGGCTCAACCCGCCGCCTTGACGTGGGCGGTCAGTTTCTTGGTGGACACTCTTTTCAGTCTACACGAGCGGTGGGAACAGGCCCGGTCAGAGTCAGGAAACGGAAGGATTCCCTGCGGTCCGCGGTCAGACACCCGCGCTTTCGCCAGCCGGCTCGGTCCGGGCCCGCTCTGCCAGGGCCAGGCGAGTGGCCACGTATTCTTCCAGGCCGTTGGCGGCTTTGGAGAAATCGGCTACCGTGTACAGGGTGGCTGGATGGGTGTTGAACTGCTCCAGGGCCAAGCCGTTGGGGTCATAGGCCTGGATGCCGTAGGGGATCTGGAGGATCTTGTCGATGGAGGCCTGCGGCGCCGGATCGTCGATGGCGTGGGGCCGGAAGTCCAGGTCGTCGCCCAGGGCAAACATGGGTTCCAGCGCGTAGGGGGGCAGTGTGAAGACGATGTCGCCGCCGGCCAGCTCCTGGATGTCCCAGAAGCGCTGTTTGCCGGCGACCAGCGGTCCCGGCCGCACCGAGCACAGGAGCATCTTGCTGGGGTAACCGCCGTCGCGCAGCATCCGGTAGGCGCGCTTGAAGACCGCCAGCCCGAACCACTTGCGATCCGCCTCGGTGATTTCGATGCCTCGCCACTCGGCCTGTTTCAGCAGATCCTGGCGCTCGGTGAGGCGCCCGATCATGTGCGTGATCACGGCGCGCCACCTGGAGGTGTTGACGCCGTTCTTCCGGGGCTATTTCAAGCCCTTCCTTGGCGGCTCTGGCCACAGCCAAGATCTGCGGCAGGGTGAAGCAGGTGGTCACGTTGGTGGAGATAGCCTTGGAGGTCAGGTACCTGACCACATCCACGCCCTCCATGCTGGCGGGCACCTTGATCATGACGTTGGGGTGCAGGGCGGCCAGCTCGTGGGCCTGCTGGCACATGATCTCCTTTTCGGTGAACAGGCGCGGATCCAACTGACCTGAAACCCAGCCGAAGCGGCCGTTGGAGGCCTCGTAGAGCGGCCAGAACATCTCCGCCCCGCGCGTGATGACCTGCTTGTAGACACGCCAAGCCAGCTCCTTTGCGCTCATTTGGGGATGGGCCAGGATCAGCTCGTCGATGCGGGCATTCCAGAACTCCGGGTCGCTCTTGACCGTCTCCAGAGAGAGCGGCGGATTGGTGGTGCACCCCCGAAACACGCTTTTGGCAGGATCCTGTGCGTTGAACAGGCGAAGCAACTGCGCTTCCAGTTCCGCCTTCCCGGGCACCGGCGCGGCATCCACCATCTTCTTCACCCACTTCTCGAAGATCAAGGGAGAAGAATCCCACCAGACCTCCATGCCGGGGTTGGTCTTGATCAATCGTTCAACGACGCTCTCGGACATCAAAAAGTGTCTCCTTATTGTAAGGCTGTTCACGGCCAGCCGTCTGGGCCGGGCCGTATTTCCCGGTCTGGTAGAACTGGCCCAGCATAGCTGCGCCCAGCAGCGAGGACTGATCCTGGTATTCGTAATCGAAGTCCCCGGTCCAGCGTTTCTTGACCTGGAGGAAGCCTTTGATTCTGGCGCCGCCGCCGGTGGTGACGACCTTGCGGCCTAGCTTGACCAGGCTCGCCACCTCCTGGAGGTGGGTGCCTTGGTAGAAGGCGTTGCCGCGGATCAAACTCAACAGCATGTCATCGCGCGTGGTTTCGAGCGTCACCCCCGAGAAGCTGGCCTTCATCTGCTCGAGCGTGTAGCGGCAGCCGCCCAGGAACGGCACGTACACCGGCAGGTCTGCTTCGGCGCGATCGATGTCCTCGCTGGCGAAGAACCGGGCGAGGACCGAGGGAATGTACTCTTCAAAGAAGCGCTGCTCGCTCATGTCCGCGCAGAACACCGAGTGGAACCATTCCAGTGCCTTGCCGCCGGTGTTCAGCACGAAGAACGTGACCCAGCGATTGGGTACGACGTGGCAGCGCAGGTTGAAGTTCGGGGAACTGATCGGCCGGTCCACGCACACGTAGCTGATCTCGCAGGTGCCGCAGATGTTGGTGATGCCTCCCGGTTCGGTCAATCCTCCGGATAGGGCTGCCAGCACCGCGTCATTGCCGCCGCATAGCACCACGCAGTCGCCGGGCAAACCCAGCTCGGTGGCCACCTGCGGGAGAATCCGGCCGGCCGGCTGGTAGGAGTGCATCAGAGGCGGGAGCTTGCTCTGCGGCAATTCCGCCGCGCGCAGCACATCCTGGTTCCAGGTCAGGTCGTGCCGAGCGGTATTGTACAGACCGGTGATGGAGACGGTCGAGGGGTCAATCGCCCAGTGGCCGGTGAAGCGCTTGACCATATAGGTATTCGAGTGGCCGAATTTCTCAGCCGCGGCCCACACCTCCGGCTGGTTGTCCCGAATCCACAGAATGGAAGCCAATGACGAGCCGCCGGAGACAGGGAGGTTGCAGGTCTCCCGCAAGAACTTCTCCTCACCCACCAGCGCGCGGATGGCGCGGGCCTGGGTATGAGAACGGCCGTCAAAGAACAGCATGGCGGGGCCGAGCGCGGTTCCATCGGCGGCCATGGGCGTCAGCCCCGGGGTGGTCACCGAAAGCGAAACCACGCCGACCGAGGAGAGATGTTCTCGGAGCTCCGCGCAGCACTCCCGCAAGGCCAGCCACCACCTCTCCGGGTCGATGTCGGCTTTGCCACGGTCGTAAATGTTGACGTCGTAGCGCCGCGAAGCCTCGCACTTCTTTTCAAGCCCCGAGGTGAAGACGCCCATCTTGAAGGCCGTGGTCCCCACGTCCAGTGCCAGAATGTCCGCGCTCAAGCCAGCAGTCCCTCCTCGATCAGAAATCTGTTGAGTTCCTCCTGCTGCACGGCGGTCAGAGGCAACAGCGGGCGGCGAGGTATTCCGCCTCTGAGGCCGGCCAGGTTCATGGCGGCCTTGACGCCGGCCGGGCCGTGTGTTCCGGCGATGGTTTCGTTGATGCGTTTCACGCGCGCCTGGAAGGGGATTCCCCGGGCTTCGTCCCGCGCCTGCCCGTAGCGGAACAGCTCGAGGGCCACCTGCGGAAAGGAGTCGGCCAGCGACACCGTGCCGCCGATCGAGCCGCCCATCATGGCGGGAAACAGGAAATTGGCGGAGCCGGCCAGCACGTGAAACTGGTGGCTTTCAAAAGCCAGAAACGCCTCGATGCCGCGCGCAGCGCTGTCCTTCATGCCCACGATATTGGGATGGGCGGACAACCGCCCGGCCAGCCCCGGCGACAGCGTGATTCCACAAAAGCCGGGGGCATTGTAGAGCAACAGCGGGATTGGCGAGGCATCGGCGGCAGTCGCGAAATAGCGGTAGAGCGCCTCCTCAGTCATCTGCTTCCGAAAGTAGCCGGGCGAAAGCAGCAGGCCGAAGTCCGCGCCCAGATCGGCCGCCTGCTGGAAGAAGCGTTCGGTGTCTCGCTGGGCGTCGTAAGTGACGCCGGCCATCACCACCTGCCGGGGGCCCTTGTGCTTGACGATCGTGTCCAGGACCTGGAGCTTTTCTTCCTCAGTGAGGCTCTTGTTTTCGCCATTCGAACCCAGCGCCAGGTAGCCCAGAATCGCGGTCCGAGCGTAGTACTCGAGGTTGAATCTGAGGGCTTCGTAATCAACTTCTTCATCTGGAGCGAAGGGGGTCGAGATGGGAGCGAACACCCCGGCCAGCTTGCGTGTCAGTTCAGCCGGATCCATCGGCGGCAGCCTCGAATCAACCGACCAATGTAGCAGAAAAGCCCTCAGAGGTTGCTGCGATTCAGACAGTGGGCATGGAACACAGCAAAAACCGGGTACAGACAGCCATTTCGAACGGCAGCAAATGGCCGTCAGTCCCCGGTCTTTGCGTTGCCCTCCAGTTTCTTTGACCGGAGGAATGCGGGGAAGGTAATTCGGGTACAGGCCACGAATTTCGCAACGGCGGCGAAATTCGCGCCAGTCCCTGAATTACGCGAACCGGGAAGGCACCGGGTGTGAAACTGGGGAGGGCAAGGCCTCTTGCCCATTGCCGTCTCAGTGTCTGAATCGCAGCTCAGAGGTTGAGATCTTCGGTCAGGAAGTCGGGGACCTCAAAGAGGTTCTTGCCGAACAGGGGGCGCAGGAGGTCATTGACGTCGGGAACGCTGGCGCCATCGCCGACGAAGAACTCGGTGATCTGCCTCTGAGCCGCCAGAGCGATGGCAATCTGCGGAAGGGAGCCCAGGGGAGCGATGAAGGCATGCGGGTCGCCTGGCAAGTCGGGCACCACGGCGCGCGCCAGGTCATGGCGGTAGAAGGAGGTCATTTCGCGCATGTTGGCGGCGCGGATCAAGTTGGTGGAGGCCGGGTTGGGAACGGTGCGGTCGCCTTTGGCGAACTGAAACAGCACCGGCTTGATGGGAACGCCCGGCAGCGTCGAAGATCTCAGGTGCGTGGCATAGGCGATGGGGTCGCCGGACATCTGGAGCCACTCCATGCGTTCCAGGAATTCCTGGATTTCGACAGCGCCCGGCATATCCACGATCTTGACGGGGCGATAGCGCAGCACATAGGCCTCCTCATAGTCGAACCACCGGTTCAGCAGCGATGGAGTGCGGAGGACCAAGGCGGCGGTTAGCAGAAGACGAAACGAGGGGCTCCAGCGCGCGATGTCCACGACCGTGCCGCCGCCGACGGTCAGAGCAGCGGCCTGCACATCCGGCTCGACAGCATTGAAAACGGCGCCGTAGATGGCGCCCAGCGATGCGCCCGTGTAGTAGACGCGGTTCGGATCCAGATCTGCCACGCCATCGCCGGTAAGATCCATCCCGGTGCGGATGGCGCGAACCAGTTGCATCAGGTCAAGCGCGGTCTGGCGGTTGCAGTCCCGCAGGCCGACTGGTTGCGGGCCGCCGAACACGACGCAACCCTCGAAGCCGTCAAACCTGCCGTCGCCGTTCATGTCCACAGCGCGGCCGCCCGCTGGGAGTTCGGTCACATTGCCGGTCTTGTCCTTCAGGATCACCTTGCCGTCGGGGCCATAACCGTGGCCGACGGCGCTGATGGCAATGGTCGCAAAGCCGCGGGAGGCCAGCGTGGAAGCCACAGCGGAAGGGAAGTCAAAGCGGCTGCCGTTCAGACCGTGTCCGGCGATCACCACCGGGTAACCCGAGGGCGGCGCCGGAGCCGGCGGCAAGTAAGCATGAAAGAGGATCTCTTTCGAGCTGCGCGGAAGGGCGAGGTCTTGGCCGGCGGGCGTTGCGGGAATGGCCTGATCGCTGTCCAGGAAGGAGGGTGAGCGGAAAGACCCGAACGCGATCCGGCCTACCCCCGCCAGCAAGGCCAGTGGCAACTCCAGGTCCTCGAACACTGGAGGGCTGGCGCCAGTCTGCATTCGCACCACAAACGAGGAGAGTTCCGAGACCGCGAAGAGGCTCTTCGAACCGGTGCGCTGGAGGTCGATCGAGGAGTCTGGAGCTGGGCGCGCGCTTTCTCCAGCCAGGCCGTGGCGCTCAGAGTGGTGAACAGCGAAGCCGCCACAATGGCGCGCGGCGCAAACTGCGGAGCCAGCCTGGCGAGTGTCAGCCCAAGCTGCGCACAGTACCCGTCCGGTCGCCCGGCACAGGCCGCAAAGGCAAGCTCGGCGCCCACAGGGTCCCCCGCGCGGTCGCGCACGGCGTCGGTCACCATCAGGGCGTAACGCCGGTGCTGATCCAGGAACTCATCGGGCTTGGCAAAGGCAGTGTTGGTGGTCGGATCGTAAAGGACCTGGTTGATCGGGGTCACGTGGCCGGCGCGTTGAAGGCCGTATTCTTCGCCGGTCAGGTTCTCGAGCCAGACCAAGAAGATCCCAGCGCGCAAGGTATCGGGGTCGATGGGACCGGAGAAGCGGACGCGGATGCGGGGCTGGAGGTTGAACCCGTCAAGCTGGTTGAGCAGTCCGATTTCTGCGCAGGTGCTGGGTTGGGATTGACAGTCAGGGAGAGGCAGATTCACCCGCAGGCCGGTCTTCTGCTTCGGGTCGGCCACGGTGAGGGCGTCGGTAGGGAAGGGACCCACCTCGGGAGAACCGGGATCGAAGTGAACCGTGACACCGGCGGCATGAAGTAATCCGCCCAGGAGAAGGGCGGCCAGAGGCGCGCGCTCATAAAACATCCGCGAAACCCCGTTTGAGATGCCGGAAAAACAGCCCGCCCACAAGGAAGGCGACCACACCGAAGGCAGCGATCACAGCCAGCTCGCGCAGGCTGGGCGGGCGTGTGGAAAGCAGCCTTTCGCGATAGGCGTTCACCAGGTAGGCCAGCGGGTTGGCCCGCAGCACCCAGCGCACCCGCTGCGGAATCTGTTCCGGGATGATGAAGATGGGCGTGATCCAGAACCAGAAGGTCAACACCACCGAGAGCACCTGGGCGGTGTCCCGCACGTAAACGTGCAGGCTGGCAACGATCCATCCCACGCCGATGGCGAACAGGCCCAAGAGAAACATGTAGACGGGCAGAAAAAACACCATCAGGCTGAAATGTTTCAGCCACAGGCCGACCGCAGCCAGCACCAGAGCCAAGGCGATGAGGTGATTCACCAGAGAGGACAGAAAGATGGAGACGGGCACCACCTCGGCCGGAAAGACGGTCTTGGTAATCAGGTTGGCGTGATCCAGGAGGCAGGAAGCCGAGCGCTGCACGGTGTCCTGGAACAGCAGCCAGGGCAGGAACCCGCTGAACAGGAACAGGGTGTAGTTCTGGGTGATCTCTCCGGGCGGCAGGCGAACGCGCAGGCACCATTGGAACACGAAGGTCCAGCTCACCAGCAGGACCAGGGGATGGACCACGCCCCACAGCCAGCCGGCCGCGGAGCCCACAAAGCGTTGCTGGAAGTCCCGGCGCACCAGTTGAAACAGCAAGCTGCGGCGTTCCACCAGGTTGCGCAGAAAATGCGTGCCCGGGATGCGAGCCATAGAGAAGCATTGTATCGAGCTTGAGCGCCCCGGAGTTGACCGGGCGCCTCAATCATTGAGACAATTCTTCCCAGACTGGAGAAGACATCCCGCAAGGGAGCGAGCCAGGGATGCACCAGATGCCGGCTGAGCGGAGAACCACGATCTTGAACGTCAGCGCGGACGAGCGCTATCGCCGCGCCATCAGCCGGATGCTAAGGCGGGAAGGATACCTGGTGCGGGAGGCGGGCAGCGGCCAGGAGGCTCTGCGTCTGGCGGGCGAGAAACCCGACCTGGTCGTGCTGGCCATGAGCCTCCCGGATCAGAGCGGGCTGGAAGTCTGTTGCCGCATTAAGGCTGACCCGGCGACCTCATCGATCCCGGTGCTGCACCTATGCGCCGGGCCCCCACCCCGAGGGAAACAAGCCGCCAAGCTGGAGCGGGGCGCATACGCCTGGCTGACACAGCCGGTCGCGCCGGCAGTGCTACTCACCACGGTTAAGACGTTGCTGCGCGCGTGGCGGGCGGAGTCCGAGGCCCGAGAGGCGGCCCGGCAGTGGCAGGCCACCTTCGATGTGGTCAGCCATGGCGTGTGCCTGCTGGACCGCGAAGGAAGAATTCAGCAGGCCAACCCGGCCATGGCCGCGCTTCTTGGGAGGCCGGTCGAGGAGTTGATCGGTCGCTCCCACGCCGAGGTGCTGGCGGGCGCTGTCGAGCCGGCTGAGGGATGGCCCTTCTGCCGGGCCCAGAAAAGCCGAGCGGGCGAGTGGGGTGAGGTCCAGCTCGGGGAACGGTGGCTGCGGATCACGGCGCATCCGGTGTTCGACGAGGAGGGGTACTTTGCGGGGGCGGTTCGGACCTTGATGGACATCACCGAGCGGCGACACCAGCAGCAGGAGCGGGAGCAGTTGCTGGAGCAACTGGAAGCCGAGCGGACGCGCCTGGAAGCGGTGTTGCGGCAGATGCCGGCAGGTGTCATTATTGCCGAGGCGCCTTCCGGGAGGGTCCTTTTGGTGAACGAGCAGATCGAGTCCATCCTGCGGGGAGCTTTTCGGCAGGAGTCGGCAATCGGCGGGCACATTCAATATCAGACGTTCCACGGGGACGGCCGCCCCTACCGCCTCGAGGAGGTTCCGCTGGTTCGCTCCATCACCACCGGCGAGGTCGTCACCGATGAGGAGGCAGAACTTGTGCGCGCCGACGGCACCCGGGCGGTGATACGCGCCAGCTCGGCCCCCATTCGCGACCGCCGCGGCGCCATCGTGGCCGGCGTGGTAACCATCCACGACATCACGGAACACACAGATTTGGAAGAGCAGCTCCGGCAATCGCAGAAGATGGAGGCCATGGGACGGCTGGCCGGCGGGGTGGCCCACGACTTCAACAACCTGCTGACCATCATTGGCGGCTACACCCAGATGGTCCTGGAGGGTATCAAGGCGCGGGATCCGTTGCGCAGGGACGTGGAAGCCATCCGCGAGGCTACCGACCGGGCCATCAACCTCACGCGCCAGTTATTGACCTTCAGCCGCCGGCAGCCCGCGCAGCCCAGGATTCTGGATCTGAACCGGCTGGTACTGAGGATGAACAGAATTCTCCGCCGCACGATCGGAGAAGACATCCAACTGAGCGTGGAACCGCAGCCCGATCTGGGGCGAGTGAAGGCCGATCCGAGTCAGCTCGAGCAGGTGATCATGAACCTGGCGGTGAACGCCCGGGATGCTATGCCCAAAGGCGGCAAGCTGGTTATCCAGACGGCCAATGTGCAGGTGGGTCGCGAGGCGGGCAGACGGCCGACGCTGCGGGCCGGAAGTTACGTTCTTCTGACGGTCACCGATACCGGCACCGGCATGAACTCCGAAACCCGAAGCCACCTCTTTGAGCCGTTCTTCACTACCAAGACCAAGGGCAAGGGGACGGGACTGGGCTTGTCCACGGTCTACGGAATCGTCAGACAAAACGGAGGCGAGATCGAGGTAGACACGGAAGTGGGACGAGGAACCAGCTTCCGCATTTACCTGCCGGTGGCGGAGGTCCTGGCCCGCAGCGGCAGATTGCCCCGTCGCTTGAGCCGCGCGCCACAAGGCACCGAAACGATCCTGCTAGTGGAGGACGAAGCGGAGGTGCGCAGGTTTACCAGCGAGTTGTTGACCCGGCAAGGCTACCGGGTCTTGGAAGCGGCTTCCGGCCCCGAAGCGTTGCGTCTCTGGAAACGTCACCGGAGTTCGATCGGTATGCTGGTCACCGACGTGATCATGCCGCAGATGAGCGGCCGCGAACTGGCCGACCAACTGAAGGCCCGCCGACCCGATCTGAAGGTTCTCTACATCTCCGGCTATACCAACGACATCATCGCCCAGCATGGCATCTTGGAACCGGGAACTGAATTGCTGCAAAAGCCGTTCACGCAGGACAGCCTGGGGCAGAAGGTGCGCGCAGTGCTGGACGCGCGGGGGGATACTGGGCACTGATGAGGCAAGGAATGGCGCAAGATGAAGTAGAAATCGTCCTGGTCGAAAACGATCCGGCGGACGCGGAACTGGCTCTGCACGCCCTGCGAGGCGAGAAGCTGGGCCACCGCATCGAAGTCCTGCGAGATGGCGAAGAGGCCCTGGATTTCATGCTTTGCCGGGGCGCTTACAGCAACCGCTCCTGTTATCCTCCGCCCCGCTTGATCTTGCTGGACCTGAAACTGCCCAAGCTGGACGGGCTGGAAGTGCTGCGCGAGATTAAGCGTGATCCTCGCACGAGGTCCATTCCGGTAGTCATCCTGACGTCCTCCAAGGAAGAGACGGACATCGTGAGAGGATATCAGTTGGGAGTGAACAGCTACATCCAGAAGCCGGTAGACTTCGCACAGTTCCGCGAGACCATCCGGCAAGTGGGGTTCTACTGGCTGGCGGTCAATCAGCCTCCGCTGCCCAATTGCTGCCGATAATGGGAACGACTGTGACGATTCCGACGTTACGCGAGCAAACAGATGGAGCGGCGGATGCCCTGCGTGTCCTGTTCATCGAAGATGACCTCACGGATGTGGAACTCTGCCTGCTGGAGCTGAAGAAGGCCGGGTTCACAGTGGCCGAGGATGTAGTCCGGACTCCGGAGGAATTCAGCCAGCGCCTGCGTTCGAGCAGTTACGACGTGATCCTGGCGGATTACTATCTGCCGGGTTGGACGGGCCTGGATGCGCTGGAGAACCTGCGACAGGAGGAGAAGGACATTCCCTTTATCCTGGTGACCGGCAGACTAGGGGACGAAACGGCAGTGGAGTGCATCAAGCAGGGCATTGCGGACTACGTGCTCAAGGACCGGCTGGTGCGGTTGCCCCTGGCGGTGCGGCGGGCGCTGGAGGAGAGAACGCTGCGCAAGGAGCGGGCCCCAGGCTGAGCAATCTCGGCAAACCTCGGAGGAGCGCTATCGGCACCTGTTCGAGCGCAACCTGGCGGGGGTGTGTCACACCACCCTGGAGGGCCGGATCCTGGACTGCAACGATTCCTGCGCCCGCATGTTGGGCTATAGCTCGCGGGAAGAACTTCTGAGTCATTCTATCAGGGATGTCTACTTCAGCCCTGCCGAGCGGGAACTGTTTCGAGCGCGGCTGGAGCGGGAACATGTTCTGACGAACCTGGAAGTCTGCCTACGTACCAAGGAGGGCGGCCCGGTCTGGGCCCTGGCCAACGTCAACCTGGTGGAAGGTCCTGCTGGCACATCCCCTTGCATCGAGAAGACCCTGGTGGACTTGACCGAGCGCAAGCGGGCGGAGACGAAAATTCTCCGCTTGAACCGCTTGTACGCCGTCTCCAGCAACGTGAGCCAAGTGATCGTCCGGGTCAGGGACCGCGATCAGTTGTTCCGGGAAGTGTGCCGCATCGCCGTGGAAGACGGTCTGTTCCGGATGGCCTGGTTCGGGCTGCTGGATAGCGTCACCCGGCAAATCAGAGCGGTGGCGCACAGCGGATTCGAAGACGGCTACCTGGACCAGATCCGGATTCTGGCCACCGATGAACCGGAGGGCCGGGGCCCCACGGGAAGCGCCTTGCGCACGGGCCAGCATTTCGTCTGCAACGATATCGAGAACGATCCCTGTATGCTGCCTTGGCGCGAAGAAGCGGTCAGGCACGGCTACCGGTCCTCAGGGGCGTTTCCCGTGCAAGTACAGGGTCGGCTGGTCGGGGCTTTCAGTGTCTATGCTTCCGAGCCGGGCTTCTTTGACGAAGAGAACGTGGCCCTGCTGGACAACGTGGCGGGCGACGTCTCGTTTGCTTTGGAAAGCATGGAGCGGGAGGCGCAGCGCATGCGGGCCGAAGAAGAACGGGCGCAGGCGCTGGCCCGCGAGGAGGCCGCCAAAGCCCAGGTCAGGGCGGAAGCGCGTTTTCGAGAATTGTTGGAGGCGGCTCCCGACGCCATCCTCGAGATTGACCGCGACGATCACATCCTGCTGGTCAACGCAGCCACGGAAAGTCTGTTCGGGTACAACCGCGAGGAGTTGATCGGCAAGCCGGTGGAGAGACTGATCCCGGAGCGGTGTCGAGAGGTGTACACCCGGCTCCGGGCTGCCTGCCTTGGCCAACCCGGCAGCCGGCCGGTCGGTCCGGAAGAGCTGTCTGCCCGGCGGAAAAACGGCAGCGAGCTGTTCGTGGAGATGAACCTGAGCCGGGTCGAGACCGAGCAGGAAAACCGGATCACCTGCATCATCCGTGACATCACCGAACGGAAGCACCTGGAAGAGCAACTGCGGCAGTCGCAGAAGATGGAGGCCATCGGCCGGCTAGCCGGCGGAGTAGCTCACGATTTCAATAACCTTCTGACCATCATCGGCGGGTACTCGCAGATGCTGGTGGACGGGACCAAACCTCGGGACCCGGCGCGGCGGGATCTGGAGGCCATTCTGGAGGCCGCCGGCCGCGCTTCCGCCCTGACGCGCCAGCTTCTGGCCTTCAGCCGGCGCCAGATCGTCCAACCCAAGGTCCTGGACTTGAACCGGTTGGTGAGCAAGATGCACCGGTTGTTGCGCCCGGTGATCGGGGAAGACATCGAGCTGAAGCTGGTTATGAAGAAGAATCTAGGGCGGGTGAAGGCCGATCCCGGCCAGCTCGAACAGGTGCTCATGAACCTGGCGGTGAATGCTCGTGACGCCATGCCCAGGGGCGGGGAGCTGGTCATCGAGACCTCGGAAACCGAGGTCGGAGGCGAAGCCGCCAGACCGGAGCTGGACCTGCGTCCCGGCCCACACATCGTGCTGGCGATTCGCGATACCGGGCAAGGCATGGATACCGAAACCAAGAGCCACCTCTTCGAGCCGTTCTTCACCACCAAGGGCCGCGGCCGTGGAACCGGGCTGGGACTGTCCACTGTCTACGGGATCATCAAGCAGAGCGGGGGCGACATTGCGGTGGACAGCGAAGTAGGCCAGGGCACGACGTTCCGGATCTACCTGCCGGCCTTCGAGGCGCCGCCCAAAGAGACCGAGTTGGCCACGACCCTGCGGCGCCTGGGGGAAGGCACGGAGACCATCCTGCTGGTGGAGGACGAAGCGCAATTGCGCAAGCTAACCTGCGAGATACTGCTCAAGCAGGGGTACAGCGTGCTGGCGGCGGGCGGCGGGGCTGAAGCCTTGCGGCACTGGGAGCAGCACCGGGACTTGATCCAGCTCTTGCTGACCGACGTGGTGATGCCGCAGATGAGCGGGCGCGAGCTGGCCGAGCAACTGCAAGCCTCCCGCCCGGACCTGAAGGTGCTCTACATGTCCGGCTATACCAATGACGTGATCGCCCAGCACGGAGTGTTGGGCTCGGAGACGGCCTTCCTACAAAAACCCTTCACGCCCGACAGCCTGGGGCGGAAAGTGCGGGCCGTGCTGGATGCCGCAGAGCAGGTTCAAGGCTAAACCAATTCCTTGAGGATGTGTTTTGGCACCCATTCGACAAACGTGCGTCGCTTCAGGCCGCCCTCGCTCATCCAGGACTGGTCAGGCTCGGGATCGCGCAGTACCTCTGCTACCGTCTTGAAGCGGGGGATCGGTTCGCGACTGGTCGTTCCGCGCTGCGTCACCCACCGAATAGCGCCTTCGCGGGCGATGGCTTCGATGATCTGATTCATGATCTGGGCGTCTCTGAGCACATAGTCCATCACGCGCTTGTAGTTGCCGGCTCGCCATTGCTTGGGAGCCTCCGCTGCCTCCATGAGCTTCAGTTGCTTGACCCCCATGGCCTTGCCCACCGCCTCGAGCGATATGGGGAATCCACGCTGGTTGAAGAACTGGAACATCGGGTCATAGAGGCCGAGGGCCAGCCGGGCTGCGCGCTCCATGTCGCCCGCATTGTAGCCGATCCACCTCAAGTCGAATTTGAGTCCGTTCCAGGCGAACAACAGGTAGCCCTCCTGCTCGATCGCGTAAGACGTTCAAAATCTATCAATAAGGGTTCAAGGATTTCTATCAGGGAACGCATATATGCGTTCCCTACTTTTATTTCTTTATGTGACATGGTCCACAAAAACGTGGGCCTGATTTTTTCTTTTCGTTTTGAAACCTCCTATGGCAGCCTATGCACTGGTCGTGAAAGGCCTGTTCCAGATCAATTCGAAACTTTGGACCGTGGCAAGCAGAACAGCGGATGTCCTGATTGCCTTCCTCGAGTTTGCTCTCATCCAAAACGTTTTTCCCATTTTCGTAAACATGATGGCAGTCCTTACAGGAAAGTCCTAATTCGACATGGCGGTTATGAGCAAACGTCACCGCGGGTCGTTTACTTTTTCCAAAGGTCTTTGAAGGATCGAATACAATCTTGTCGGGTTGGGCGCTAAGAGGGGAAACGATGAAAACCAGAAGGACAGCGACCGCGATCATTAAAACCCTATAACCTTTCATCTTCATGCCCTTTCTTCTTCCGAAAACGTATCAATTTAGCCTTTTGAAAAAATGAATTTCAACACCCAAGAAATCACAAGAATCATCGTAAAATCCCCCTTGATCCCCCTTTTTCAAAGGGGGAAACCATGATCTCCTCCCTTGGGAAAAGGGAGGTCGGGAGGGATTTTCAAAACGCTAAAGTATTATCCGAAAACGAATTTCCGTTTCAGATCTATAACCAACTCTCTGATGAAGTCTCATCCAGTTGGGGAAAGACCTCCTGCGACCGACAGATACTCCGGGCGAAAGCGATCATCCGAGGAATAGGGATGCCGATCGGGCAATAACAACGACCACAGAGCACGCAGTTTCTCCAAACAATCCCCTTGATTTGCGTTAAAAAGTTCCGATCTACTTTGCCTTTTTTCCTATATAATTTCCCCAAAGAATTGATGACCTTATAGGAAGGCATGTATTGGGGATCCTTGTCGTGGGCCATGTATAAGAAACAACTCTCCGCACAGATACTGCAGTGGGCACAATGGGATAAAAACCTTTTCATTTTGCCCTTTTTTCGATTCAGCAATTCTTTGATTTTTTTTGTATCTATAGGCTTTGTTTCCTGGTTCGTCATTTTGGTCTCCCTCTTCGAACCTTGTAGGGAACGCATATATGCGTTCCCTACAATCTTTGAATTACCAAGTTCGACTCCCGCGAACGAAACTGTATTCGCTTCCGATGAAGAAGCGGTACAGGAAGAAAAAGAGCATATGTCCCAGTTTCGTAAAAGGGAGCGTGATAAGCATGATCTCTCCTGTGAGGATATGTAGAAAGATGACCGTCTTATAATCCCACCACTGATGGTAAGCCAAGAATCCTGTCAGGAAAGGGGCGACAGCGATGAGCAGAATGACATAGTCGTAAATTGATGAGATGGCCCTGACTCGGGCGAGAAAGAGACGGCGCCCGACGAAATAGGCCCCGCATATCAAAACGATCACGGTCAAAAAATCAGCCAAAGATTCTGGGAGACTGAAAAGGCTCAATCCCCAGGATTGAGCAAGAAGGATATTGTGTGCGAGGAGAAAAAGGGGTGCAGCGATCAGACAGACATGGAATATAGAAGTGGCCACGGTTAAGACACGATCAGTGCTCCAGAGGGTACCATTAAAGGAGTGCAGACATTGAGTGATCCATTGCTCAGCCGTCTTCTTCTTAGGTTCCGTTTCTATGGGCAAAGGGGGAAAGACCCATTCTTTCTTCTTGGTCAATTTGAAAAACTGAATTCCTTGGTAGATAAACCCCAAAATAAATACAATAAAAGCAATCGAAACTAACTGTCCCTCAACAAAATTACCCATGAACCTCTCCTTAATTTATCCGTTTGTTTGCTTCTTATTAAGTCAACTTAAAAGTTTTTTCATTTACCAATGAGTCCATAATAGAACAGACATATTCTTCTGAAAATCTCCCCTAACCCCTCTTTGCCAAAGAGGGGAATTCCTCCCTTTGTAAAGGGAGGGAAGGAGGGATTTAGTCTATACAATTATGGACTGACTACTAATTATACCTGGGGTCTCGGTATTAACTTTGCACGTTCAGCGATTTCTGGAACCCTGTGTTCCCATTCAATGGCCATAAGATGTACCCCGTGAACCCCTTTCATCTCCCTCAACTCTTCAATCTGCTCCACACAGATTTTGATTCCTTCCTCGGCAGCTTTTTTTGCTTGGACAATACGCTCTATGATTTCATCAGGGATGATGATACCGGAGACATTCTTTGCCATATATCGGGCCATACCTCCTGATTTGAGAGGAGTCACTCCCGCCAAAATATGGACCCTTTCTGTTAATCCCATATCATTGGCTTGTTTCACCCACTCACGGAAGATTTTCATATCATAGATGCATTGGGTCTGAATAAAGTCTGCCCCAGCATTAATTTTTTTTGCCAAACGATATACTCGCCATTCAAAAGGTTCAGCAAAGGGATTTTCTGCAGCACCAATGAACATCTGGGGTGCCACATCAATCTCATCACCATTAAGAAATTTTTTATCATCTCGCATCCCCTTGACCATGCTGATGAGTTGGATGGAGTCAATATCAAAAACGCCTTTGGTTAGTGGATGGTTCCCAAATTGTTGATGGTCACCTGATAGACAAAGCATGTTTCGGATGCCGTGAGCATATGCCCCCAAGATATCGCTCTGCATGGCGATACGGTTACGGTCCCGGCAGACCATCTGATAATTGGGTTCCAAACCTTCCTGAATGGCGATTAAGCCAGCGGCCCAGCTTGCCATGCGCACCACAGCGGTTTGGTTGTCCGTGATGTTCACCGCATCAACGAGGCCTTTTAGGTGACTTGCCTTTTTTCTGATTGCTTCAACATTGGCTCCTTGAGGAGGGCCGAGTTCTCCAGTAAAGGCAAAATGTCCAGCTTCAAGAACCCTTTCAAGACGGCTTCCTGATTTCATAAGTTAATATCCTCCCTCACAATTCTTCTCGATCCATTATTTTTTGATTCGATTTGTCATTCCCGCAGCATAATAACCTTACCACCTTATTATAAAATGGAAGGATCTGGGATTCAAAAATGCCTTTGGCGAAAGGAAGTTAAATCATGGGAAATTATTCACAAAAAACTTGTAATTTATTTCACGTATTTTGTCAAGAAAAAAATGCCTTTTTGAGCAACCTTTTATACCCTATATTGTTCAAATAAATTCCTACGCCTCTTCCAGGACTTCACCCGGAAGAGATGGCCCCTTCGGGGCAGCCTGCAAACGAGCCTTATTAACCTCCCCCTTTAGAAAAGGGGGATTGAGGGGGATTTCCTGGGTCTCAAATCCCCCCTCGCCCCCCTTTGCTAAGGGGGGGTAATTCGGTGGGAAATTTATCGACAATTTTTTGTCGATATGATTTCCCTAAGGGCCTAAGGGGGTTATCAAAGTGCAGGAAAGAAAGGAGGTGGTGTCTTTTTAGAGTAGGGATCTTCCATCAGGAGCCCTGTTTTTCATGCGTGGAAAAATCGACAGACCAGACGGAGTGAGTGTTTTTAAAGAGATCCTTCTTATAAGCGCATACATACTCGGAATCCATCCGACGCTTAACTAAAGAAAAACGATAAGTATTTCCTGAAATCATCGGGTGACAGATTTTGACAGGTGGTGTAGATTTCAGCCGGTAACAAATGCAGGAGGTTTGGATATTCGACAAATATTTGCAAACAGTTTTATCCAGGGGCCTGAACTACCATATGTAGGTAACAGAAAAGGCAGGGCCTATTTCTGACAGGTGCCTTTTACTAAGGAGTCTATAATTGATCAGACATATTCTTCCGAAAATCTCCCCGTACCCCTCTTTGCCAAAGAGGGGTAATTCCTCCCTTTTGTAAAGGGAGGGGAGGAGGGATTTAGTCTCCAGTGTCCATACAATTATGGACTGATTAGTAACGGGTGACCCTGCCTTCTTGATTTACATATTTGGCACAGGCTCGATGGTGACCTACTCAGTTGATCCTTCGACATTCCGCGTGTCACGCTTGATGACTTGAGCGGGAGCAGTTTTTAAATGTCCTGTGTCTATGCGTTCGGATGCTCTCGCTCACCTCTTCTCAATCATGCTGCCAGATCAAAACCGTGTCGAAGTTACAAATCATACTCTGAGGAGGCACACCCTGACATGGAACAAACTCTGGAGGAGGGGCTGCGTTTTTGCAAACCTGCTGCAAGGTGAGAATCTCAGGGACGCCTGACGCGAGGTTCATCCCCTTACCGTCGGGGGTAATTGAGCCCGTGAACTCCCAACCCTCCGAATGGAAGGTTCTCGGGGAGGGGATGGCGGCTGGTCCAAAGGTCCATTTCGAAAAATAATAGGTTCCTGGCTTCTGTTCAATAGTGACCATTCCGCTGTCGTCGACTGTATATTTAAATTTAAAATTAGCCTCAGCTGACCCCGCATAGGGAAGACCTCCCGCATAGAGATGACCATAAGTTGAATCTGCAAGACGAGAAAAAATTTGTGCAACGACGCGACCAGTTCCCGTCATCGATCCCGTACCGTCATTCTCGAATGTGTAATCTGCCTCTCTACTAAACCACTGTACGATCGCCCACGGAGTACCAGGAGTAGTAGCTGGGGGGGAATATTGGTATTAAATTGGTGGGGTTGAATCCGCCTGGCGCAATAATACATGTGCCCCCGCCTGTACCGGCATATACCCCCCGTATGGACTTCTTCCCTTTATGGTCATCGGCCGATGCCATGGCCCACACAAAAAACATCGCTATTGCAACTATAATCACCAGTACAGCCAGCTTCTTAATATTTCCTTTCATGGTTGAACCTCCTTTTAGCGACTCTTCAAGGCCGCTTCAATAGATGTTGTTCCGCTTATCCGAATAATAATCCTCCTTCTTCCCAATTCGGTTGGCGCATAGGACATCATCTCCTTTCAGGCTGACGGAAACGGTCTACTTCTTTAGCGTTTGTATCCCATCAGTTATGGTTGTTTTTATCCCCCTT
>CAVRZY010000183.1:0-4873 GCA_963725415.1 uncultured Acidobacteriota bacterium
GTGCAGTAATGTATTTAGCTAAGCCGTACTAATGGTCGAGGGCTTGACCTGCTTCAGAGTTGATATTAGATAAATGATAAAAGAAAGACCCGCTGGATTAAGGCGGGTCTTTTTGTTTTGAAGGTAGATTACTTAAGAAGTCTGATAAACTCGTCCACCGATAAATTGGCGCCGTCAAGAATAGAATCCAACGTCCCGGTATCGATACTCTTGTGGTCGGGAACGACTACCTGAGCAAAAGGACTGTCCCTTCTTAACACGATGTGACTACCCTTGCGGCGTTTAATGTAAAACCCTGCGTTACCCAGTGCCCTGATGACTTCTTTACCGGATAATCCTCTGGGTAGCTTGCTCACCTGGCGGCAACCTCAAGCTCAATGGTGTCCCTGCCTACTTCTGTAGGCAGGGGAATTCCATCCTCAATGAGGGCTTCAACATAGGCCTCCATGGCCTCTTTGAGGTTCTTTTGAGCTTCAGCTTTAGTCCTGCCCTGCGATACACAGCCTTTCAATGCCGGGGCATAAGCCACGTAGCCTGATTCCCGCCCCTTTTCAATAATAACGGTGTATTTCATTTTAGCCACCTCTGCTTATATGATAGCACAGAAAGAGCAGAAATTCTTTACCAGCGGGCTTGACCTGCTTCAGAGTTGAATTAGATAGTAAATAAACAGCAATACGGTCGTTAAAGCGGAATAACAGATGACATTTTACGTATTGCTATAAACGGGCTTACACGCTGAAGGGCGTGCCGGTGTCGGTGAAGGCGGTGGCCAACGTGAAGATCCGCAGCGACGACACCTCCCTGCAAGCCGCCGCCGAGCGGTTTCTGGGGATGACGCACGACCAGATGCAGAGAGTGATCTTCCAGACCCTGGAGGGGCACCTGCGGTCGATCCTGGGGACGCTGACGGTGGAGGAGATCAACTGCGACCGGCAGAGCTTCGCGCAGAAGCTGACCAGCGAGGCGGCGGCGGACCTGGAGAAGATGGGCCTGGGCGTGGACGTGCTGACGATCCAGGAGATCAGCGACGAGGAAGGCTACCTGGACGCGCTAGGCAAACGCCGCACTGCCGAAGTCAAGCGAGACGCCACTATCGGCGAGGCCGAGGCGCACGCGGGACGCCAAGATCAAGTCGGCGCTGGCGCTGCAAGAAGGCGAACGCGCCAAGTTCGGCGCGGAGGCGGAGATCGCCCAGGCGCAGCGCGATTTCATGATCCGCCAGGCGCAGTACCAGGCCGAGGTGGAGACCCAGAAGGCGCGGGCCGCGCAGGCGGGCCCGTTGTCGGAGGCCACGGCCAAGCAGGGCGTTATGGCCGAGCAGGTCAAGATCGAGCGCATTCGCACGCAGGAGATGATCGCGGTGCAGGAGCAGGAAGTCCAGCGCAAGCAGAAGGAACTGGAAGCCACGGTGATCAAGCCAGCGGACGCGGAGCGGCAGGCGGCCATCGTACGGGCGGAGGCGTCCAAGCGGGCGGCGGTTCTGGAAGCGGAGGGCCGGCGCTCGGCCACGATCTCTGTCGCCGAGGCCGAACAGGAGAAGCTGCGCATGGAAGGCGTCGGGCGCGCCGCGGCCGTGGAGGCCGAAGGCAGGGCCGAAGCTGCCAAGATCGAAGCCATCGGGTTGGCGCAGGCCAAGGCCATCGAGGCGCAAGGCGTGGCGGAGGCCACAGCTATCCTGCGAAAGGCGGATGCCTGGAAGCAGTTCAACGATGCGGCCAAGCTGCAAACCGTGCTGGAGAAGTTGCCGGCGATCTTGCAGGCCTCCACGGGGATATTCGGAGCAGTGGCGGCGCCGCTGGGCAACATCGACAAGCTGGTGGTGATCGACCAGGGCGGGGGCGCTTCCGGAGACGGCGGAAGCACCGGTCTGGCGCGGCTGGCGAAGACCGGGCCGACGGTGGTCTTCAGCCTGCTTCAGCAGTTGGAGGCGCTGGGGTTGAACCTGCCGTCGATCCTGGAGCAGCTCGTCGCAGCCAAGGCGGGCGGCGGCTCGCGGGCCGAGGTTGACGCAGAGGCCAAGAAGGCAGAAGCGTGAAAGACGAGTCCGGCGTGGTAGTCATCCATTGCAGCGACCCGCGCTTCCAGCCGCACTTTCAGGATTTTCTGCGCAAGGCCCTGGGGATTGAACACTACGCCTTGATTGCGGTGCCCGGCGGGGCGCAGTTTCTGACGCTGGCGGACTACCTGCCGAAATTCTCTTGGGCCGGCTGGAGGTGGCTGAAATTTCTGATGGGGATGGGCAGCCCGGAGCGCGTCATCCTGATTGCGCACGAGGATTGCCGCTGGTACCTGGATCAGCGCTTCTGGCCGGGGGCTTTTAACCTGCGCGAAAAACAGTTGAGAGACCTGGCGCACGTGCGCAGGGAGCTGGCCGAGCGGTTTGCCCGGAGCAAGGTGGAGTCGTACTACGCGCGGGTGGAGAAGGAGCAAGTGGTCTTCGAGGCGTTGTGATGACGCGGCGGGAGGTGATGGCGCTTTTGGGAGCGCCGTTGGCGGTTCCGGAGGGGAGCGTCCTGGTCCACGAGCACGTGCTGGTGGATTTCGCGGGGGCCGATAAGATCACGCCCGGCCGCTACGATCCGGAGGAGGTTTTCCGGGTAGCCCGACCCAAGCTGGAGGAAATCCGCAAGCTGGGCTGCCGCCGTTTCCTGGAATGCACTCCCAATTTTCTGGGCCGCGACGCGAAGCTGCTGGCGCACCTTTCCGACGCGGTGGGTCTGGAGATCTGGACCAACACCGGGATTTACGGCGCCGGGGGGAGTCGGTTGGGCGTGCCGGCCTTTGCGTGGAAGGAGACGGCGGAGCAGTTGGCGCGGCGGTGGATCGCGGAGGCGCGGAAAGGAATCGATGGGGTGAAGCCGCGGTTCATTAAGACCGGGGTGAAGGGCGCACCGCTGGAGGAGATCGACCGCAAGCTGGTGCGCGCCTCGGCGATCACTTCACGGGAGACCGGGCTGGCGATTGCGTCGCATACCGGCAGCGGCGGGGCGGCTCTGGAGCAGCTTGACATCCTGGCTTCCGAAAAGGTCAGCGCGGCGAAGTTCGTCTGGGTGCACGCTCAGAACGAGAAGGACCACGGCATTCACGAGAAGGTGGCGCGGGCCGGGGCCTGGGTGGAGTTCGATGGCATACGGGCGCAATCGGCGGCCTGGCATCTGGAGTGCCTCGAGCTTCATGGCCGGGCGCGAGCTGCTGGGCAAATGCCTGATCTCACAGGACGCCGGCTGGTACCACGTAGGCGAGGTGGGGGGCGGCGAATTCCGGGGTTATGCGTACATCTACACGGACTTCCTGCCCAAGCTGGAGCCAGCCTGGGTGCGGGAATTGATGGTGGTAAATCCGGTGCGGGCGTTCGGGTAGTCGCCGGGCTCAGAACAGCAAGGGGGTCAGCGTATCGGCATTCCGCGATTCACGTGTCAAGCGGTTTCTCGTCGAATTCCATTCAGGGTGGCGCCCGTTCTTCAAGTCAATGAGACGCGCCTTGGCCGGGCCGCAGTCATTCAAATCACCGGCGATCCATCGGCGCTTCAACCGCTCCGCAACGTAGGCCGTCACCCCGCCGCCCACGAAGGGATCACAGACCAGGTCTCCCTCCTTCGTGGTGAGCCTAATGACTCGTTCCAAGATGACGGGCGCCAGTTCGTTTGAGGGGCGGTTCTTATACTTGCGGTGCCGCACCGGGGGCACGTCGTCCCAGACATCGCTCAGATTCAGTCCTTTGGGATTGAGGTACTTCTTGTGCCCACCGTAGTCTTTGATGTCTCCCCCGCAGTGGCGGCAGGTTTGAACGGGGATTCGCACGGCATCGCGGTCGAACACACCCGGTCGTTCGCCCTTGATGTAATACAGCATCCCGTAATGACTGGGAGACAAGCGTTGGGGAATTGGAAGGCTGTGAGCTTTATCGATCGCCACCCAGTGCTTGAACTTCATGGACGGAAGGGAATTCAGATAGGCTCCGAACTCGATCAACCACCGCGGCAGGTTGTAGATGAAGAGCGCGCCTCCCGGCGCGAGCACGCGCACCGCCTCAGAAATCCACTTCTTGCTCCACTCCAGATACTCGGTGTCTGGACGGTCATCACGGCCGTTGAGGCCGTAGTCCTTTTTCAGGTTGAACGGAGGATCGGCGAAGAACGTATGCACGCTTGCTGCTTTGAGAGACCCAAGAAGTTCCAGGCAATCGGCCTGGTAGAGCTCGCCGAGCTCAGTCGAATACACTCGCCTCATCGCAAGGGGACCTGCCAAACAGATTACGCGAGAATGGAGGGAAATGCAATCGGTTGCCGGCTTTAGAAACGGCCTCCCTTGCTCCACCTCAGAAGATCGGCGGCCCTGCGCTCATTCTTTAGAGCGTGTTGATACGCCTCAGCAATCTGGATAAACTTGGAAACTTGGAGTTTCGATGCCCCGAATCGCAGATGAGCGGCCTTACGGCGGTGTTCAAGAGAAGATCTCGCGGCTGGGTCTGGAGACCCTGGTGGCCGAAGTGCGCTCGATCATCGCCGGCTTCACGCTGCTGGTGGAGGAACAGAAGGATGCTAACGGAGCTGCCAGCTTGCGGAAATTGATTGACGCGCGCTTTAAAGAAGCCGGAGGGTGGAATCGAAAGGTCTCAGGCTCTGCCGATTGGACCAAGAGCAAAGTGGTGGACGGCACGCGGCTTCGCATAGAAGTTGAGGTCCAGGTTTCCGCCCGGAGCGACCTGCTTATTCGTGATGTCATCCATTTGCGCGATTCGCTTGAGCAGGGGCATATAGATGTGGGCATCATTGTAGTTCCCAGCGATAAACTCGGCCCGTATCTGACTGATCGTACGCCCCGAATGAGGGATGCTGTGCGAACTGTCAAGGAGGCCAGGGCCGAGAAC
>CAVRZY010000184.1:0-10852 GCA_963725415.1 uncultured Acidobacteriota bacterium
AAAAGTGCCGGCGCCACGTCGGAATTTGTCACTGTATTCTGCGAGGCTCAGTAAGTGAGCTGCCCTTCGAGATGGCTGTCTGTACCCGGTTCTTGCTGCGTCCCATGCCCACTGTCTGAATCGCAGACAGGCGTACTCTATGATGTACGATAATGAGTACGATGACCTCAGACCGAACCATGCCCATCATCCAGGCCCGCAAGGAACTGACCCGCCTGCCGGAACAACTAGGGCCGGCCGCAGCCCTCACCGTCACCCGCCGCGGTAAGCCCGTCCTGGCGGTCATGTCCTGGGACCTATACGAGTCCATCCTCGAGACCCTCGAGATTCTGGGAGATGAGGAGATGGCGATTGCCCTCCGCCAGGGCATTCGCGAGGTGGCGAATGGCGAAGGGATCCTCTGGCGGCAGGTTAAGAAGGAACTCCGGCTTTGATTTATCCGATGATCCTCTCCCCTGTCGCTCGAAAAATGCTGGCGAGGATCGCCGATCGTCGTGTCTGCGAAAGCATTCGGGATCGCATCGATGGCTTGGTCCAGGACCCCGACAAGCAAGGCAAGCCGCTGGTGGGGGAGTTCGCCGGCTGCCGCAGCATTCGGGCCGTGGGCCAGCGTTACCGGATCATCTACAAGGTCGAAGAGCAAGCGGTTGTGGTGTTTGCCGTGGGCATCCGGAAGCAGGGGAGTCGGCGTGACGTCTATTCCCTCGCCAGGAAGCTGTTGCGCCTGGGCCTGTCCGCTGCTCCGCGAAGGTAACGGCCCTCTACACGTACACCCGCTTCACCCGCGCGCTGATCCGGCACAGAATGTCATAGGAAATCGTCCCCGCTGTCCGCGCGATCTGCTGCGCGTCCAGCGTCGCCTGCCCTTCGCGGCCCAGCAACGTCACGGTGTCCCCGGCCTGAATCGCCGGGCATGCGCTCACGTCAATGGTGGTCAGATCCATCGAGACCGCGCCCAGGATCGGCGCCAGCTTACCGGCCGCGATCACCTTGCCGCGGTTCGACAGGCGATGCGAAACCCCATCCGCGTAGCCCGCCGCCAGCACCGCAATGCGCATCGGCCCCCTGGCCCGGAACATGCCCCCGTAGCCGATCAGGCGTGCCCTCGCTCACCTCTTTGACCGCCAGCACGCTCGCCTTCCAGGCCAGCGCCGGCTTCACCTCCAGGATCCTCGCCGGCGCCTCCCCGCGGGCCGGCGAAACATACCCGTACAGCGCGTGCCCCGGCCGTACCATGTTGTGCCAGGCCTCCCTCTTCCCGTAGGCGATCGGGTTGGTCCCCGACATGTGCACGTAAGCGCAGTCCACCCCCGCCTGGCGCAACTGCCGGTAGAAATCATCAAACGCCCGGATCTGCTGATCGGTCTGGGAGCTGCTGTAGTCCGCCGCCGCGGCGAAGTGGGTCATCAGCCCCTCAAACTCCAGGTGCACAGCCCGTCGGATTGCCGCTGCAACCTCGCTCGGCCCGGCTTGCATCCCCAGCCGCCCCATCCCGGTGTCGATCTTCAGATGATACGGCATCCGCCTCCCCGCCGCCTGGGCCAGCTCCTCCAAACACCGCAGGTCCTCCAGCGTGTGAACTACGGGCGTCAGATCGTGCTCCAGCAGGGCCGGCCGCGTGAACGGCAGATTGTCGGCCATCACCAGGATGCGAACCTCGATGCCCGCCCGCCGCAGCGCCACTCCCTCTTCCACCGAGCTGACCGCCAGCCAGCGCGCTCCTTCTCCAACCAGCACCCGCGAGACCTCCACGGCCCCGTGCCCGTAGGCGTCGGCCTTCACTACCCCCATTACCTCGATGCCCGGCCCCACCACGGCCCGCACGGCCCGGTAGTTCTCTGCGATCTGCCGGCACGAAACCTCGACCCAGGAACGGTAGGGAAACGTCGCCATGTCCTATGAACGTCTCTTCGTCAGGCTGAGCAGGAGTTTTTCGTACGCCTCCGTCACGCTCTCCCAACTGTAGCGTTCCTGGACCCGGGCGGCAGCCCGCCGCCGCCATTGCTCCTGCTCCTCCTCGCTCAAACCCAGCACGAACTCCAGCCGGTTGCTGAGTTCCTCCGGCTGGAATGGGATCCCCGCGCCGCCCGCCACCTCCGCGTTCTCCGGCGTGTCCAGGTACAACGTCAGCGCTCCGCGCCCCATGGCCTCAATCAACGCCGGGTGCGTGCCCCCCACCTCGGTGGCGTGAATATAGGCGAAGCAATGAGACGTCAGCTCGTGGTACCCCTGCCCGTAGACTGCTCCGGGCATCACTACCCTGGGATCGCGCGTGGCGCGCACCCGTTCGATATAGTCGCGCGCGTAAGGCGCATCTCCGATCAGCGCCAGTTTCAGCGGCGTCTGGACGCGCTCGAAGGCCTCCCGCACCAGCAGGGCGTTGTTTTCCGGTTCCATCCGGCTGACGTAGAGGAAATACCGCCCCGGCGCCAGCCCTAGCTGGCCCAATACCTCGGACGTGGCCACCCTCCCGGTCTCCGCCCCGTAAGGGATGAAATGCGTGGCTTTGCTGTAACGCTTCAAGTAATACTCCGTGATGTTCTCCGCGTCGCTCACCACCGCCGTCGGGCAAAACGTCGCCAGCCTCTCGGAAACCGCGTACCAGCCCTCGCCAGCCAGTTCCACTTTTTCCGTTGCCGCTCCAGGCCGTCCACGTTCAAGACCACCGGAATCCCGGCTAGCCGCGGCAGAACCGTGAAGATCGCGTTGGCGGCATTGCAGTACAGGGCCGCCTCCTGGCGGTGCGCCAGCAGGTCCAGCATGGAGAGGAACGTGTGCACGATCGTGTCGAAGTACTTGTGGCGGATGGTCGGCAGGTAGCGCAGAGCCACCCCCCGATAACAGGCTTCCGCGTAGCGCTGCCGGCAGTACACCGTCACCTGGTGCCCGCGCTCCACCAGGCGCTTCGACAGTTCTTCGGCGAAGGTCTCAAACCCGCCGTAGCACGCCGGAATCCCCCGCGTGCCCAAGACCGCGATTCTCATCGGGAACGTCGTGGGAATGGGCTTCCAGCCGCTTCTGCCGCCGGCATGCCCTTTGGGCCGGGGCGGCCTCCTGACACTAGAACCCGAACTGCTCGGCCTGCGAGCCGCTCGGCGCCTTGTACCGCGCCACCGCCTGCGCCGGGGGTTTCGGCGCTGGCCTGCTTACCGGGGAGTAGCGGAACCAGGTGGCAATGTAATCGTCGTTGGCCCGCCGGCGTTTCATGATCTCGCGCCGCTTGCCCAAAACCCGCTTCCAGCTCTTCGCCAACAGCCAGAAGGCCTTCAGAGACTGGTGCTCCCGAATCAGGCAGCAGCTAATCACCACCACATCTCGGGCCGTAATCGACAGCCAGTTTCGCCGGTAAAGGTCACCCGTGATGTTCTTGATCCGCATCAGAAAGCGGTTCTTCACCGAGTGCATGTTAATGTGGGCGGGAAGAGCCCGCCGGTTGCCCGGCAGCACCGTCCGGACGTGATAGCCCCGGGCTTGGGGGGTGTACAGGCACCGCCAACCCATCAATTGCGCCCGCCAGGCCACGTCCGCATCCTCGCGGTACACGAAGAAATCCGAGTCGAAGAATTCGCCGTCCAGCGAGACGTCGGTGATCATCTCCCTCCGGTACAGCGCCGCCGCCGCCGTGGCCCCGAATACGTACTCGTAGTTCAGGTAGTGCCCGTTGTCCTCCTCCAGGCTCCCCCGGTCCAGGTGCCGCAGCATCGGCGTGAAATAAATCCCCGTTGAGTCCACCAATGCTCGGTTCGGAAGCGCGAAGTTGGCGTTCATGGTCAGCAGCTTCCCGCAAACCGTCCCGGCCCGCGGGTCCAGGTGTCCGGCCTCCAGCAGCGCCTCAATGAAGCTCGGCGTTAACAGTACGTCCGGGTTCAGCGTCAGCACCCAATCGCCGCGTGACAGCTTGATGGCCTGATTCTGGGCCGCTGCAAAACCAACGTTCTCCTCGTTGTAGAAAATCCGGCACCGCTCTTCGAACTGCTCCAGGATGTCTCGGGTCCCGTCCGTGGAGCCGTTGTCAACGACAATCACTTCCCTGCGCGGGTAGCGCTGCGCCAGCACCGATTCCAGGCACCGCTTGATGAACCGGCCGCTGTTGAAAGTGACTATCGCGATCGAAATGAACTCGTTATACGACATGCCCATGAGCCTGTAGAAAGACAGCTACCGGTGTCTGCTCCCGCCCTGATGCTGATATGCAGGCAACAGGTGCCCTCCTTGCCTCCGGCCCGAAACCAGGCATCGGGCCGCAAGCCGGATTATCCTACCATGAACCGAGAGCGCCTGTCTGCCTCGCAATAGAAAAATCCCCATAATCGCTCGCACTACAGAGCGCAAAACCACGGCCAGGCACGTCACCCACCGGGCTGCCAACCCTAGGTGCTTGGCCGCGTACTTCAGAAGGCTATCATACCAATAAAGCTGCCGGTCCAGCGGGGACAGCTTCCCGGCCGAATGCGCCCCCCTGTGCCTGGCTACCGCCGAAGGCACGTAGCGCAGCCGGTAGCCCGCCTCCCGAGCCCGCCTGCAAAAGTCCACATCCTCGAACCACAGCGGATGGAAAAGCTCGTCAAACCCGCCCAATTCCTGCCACACCTTGCGCCGGATCATCATAAACGCGCCCGCCGGCTGCTCGACTTCCGCCGCCGCCTCCAGGTTCAGGTCCAGACAGCGATACCGCCGGTTCACCGGATTGCCCGGCCACAGCCGGTTCACCCCCAGGGTCTCCAGCGCCAGGGCCAGCCCGCTGGGGAACCGGCGCACCGCAAATCCGGCCTGCGGCCGGCCCAGGTCATCCACGAGTTTTCCCCCGGCCGCCGCCGTCCAGCGTTCACTAAGGGCTTCCACCAGGGCGCCTAGCCCCCCTAGCGGTACCGCGTCAGGGTTCAGCAACAGCACGTAAGGCTGCTCGAGGGCGTCGATGGCCTGGTTTGCCGCTGCGGCAAAGCCCCGGTTCCAAGGATTCCCGATCAGCCGAACTCCAGCTCGCCGCAACACCTCCCGTCGGGTCTGGTCCGTCGAGGCGTTGTCCACCACCACGATCTCGGCCCTCGAGGCCAGCGCCGCGTCCAGGCAAGCCCCGATCTCCGCCTCCGAGTTGTGTGTCACGATCGCAATGCCTACGCCTCTCATACCAGTGATGTCAGCGCGAAATAGAGCCGCCAGTAGCGGTCAAATCCCGTTTGCCGCTGCAGCTCTAAAATGTCCGCCTCCCCGTGCTCCAGTATCCTCGCCAGCCGTCTGGGCTCCGCTGCCTTCCAGACCGCCTCTCTCCGCATCCTCCCCGCCATCCGCAGGGCTTCCCACTTTCCTCGAAGGAACGCCAGACCCGCGCCCTTCCGCAGTGCCAGCGCTCCCCACAGCGTCTGCGCCACCAGGATCGGCCACCCGTACTGCAACAGGCACCGCCCCGGGTAGTGCTTGGCCACCAGCAACAACTGGTTTCTGGACATCCTTCGTACCGTCTCTTTGTGCCAGGGCCCCAGCGTCGCGCTTCCCACATGATAGGCCACCGCCTCCGGCGCGTACACGCCCTCATAGCCCTTGATAGCGCACCGCAGGCAGAACTCCACGTCTTCCAGGTAGGATTCGAAGCGCTCATCCAGCAGGCCCACTTCCCGGAACAGCTCCGCCCGAAACAGCGCCGCCGTGAACGGCGCAAATCCGATCTTCCTCCCCCCGGCCCACATCGGCCCGTCCCGGCGTCCATGTCCGGCCCGCCACGCGCACCCGCCCCGGCACAGCATGTCGTAGGTGCCGTCGATGGAATCCCGCTGTGCCGCATTGCACAGCTTCCCCGTCGCAAACCACGCCCCCGGCGCCTCCACCGCCTCTCGCAGCCCTTCCAGCCAGTCCCGCGCCGGCTCCACATCGTTGTTTACGATGGCCAGCCACTCCCTCCGGCTTTCCTGAATTCCCCGATTCACCGCCCCGCTGAACCCCGCGTTCCTCCCCAGGGCAACCACCTTCGCCCCTTTCCTCCGAGCCACTTCGACCGAATCATCCTCTGATCCGTTGTCTACCAGGATGATTTCCTCCGGCGGGCAGGTCTGGGTGCGCAAGCCTTCCAGCACCCGTTCTACCAGGGCGCCTCCGTTCCAGTTCGGAATGATTGCGCTGATCCCGGACATTACACTTGGGGGCGTACTCTGTTTGGCCACCGGAATGAAGCGCAGGCGGGTGCTACCCTATCCTAGCATCCTTTCATCCGGCCTGTAAACCGCTTCCTCACCAGGAACACCAGGTTGTAGATCCCGTCCCTCCAGGGGCGCAGCTTGATTTCTCCCAACCGCGAGGAGTACTGGATCGCGATCTCCCCAAAACGAATCCGCCGGTTTTTTAAGGCCTCGAGCTTGATCTCCTCCGAGAAAGCCATCCCCTCGGATCGCAAGTCCATCTCCTCTAGGATCGAGCGGCGGAACACCCACATCCCCGATTGCGAGTCCCGCACCCAGCGAAGATACAGCACCGACATGGCCAGCGAAAGGATCCAGTTGCCCACCTTGTGCTTGAAACTCATCGCCCGCCGATCGCGGACCGGGAACCGAGAGGCATTCAGGAAATCCACTTCCAGATGCAGGAAGGCCTCCAGCAAGTACGAAAGCGCGTCCACGGGATAGCTGTGGTCCCCATCCAGCGTCACGATCAGGTCCCCCTGGGCGCTGGCAAAGCCCCTCCGGTAGCTCCGCCCGTACCCACGCACCTCCTCCCGGATCACCTGGGCGCCATAGCCCTGCGCCACCTCCGAGGTCCGGTCCCTCGACCCGTTGTCCACCACGATCACCTGATCCACATACTCCGGCATGCGCCTCAATATCTGCTCGATCCCCTGCTCTTCGTTCAAACACGGGATCACCACGGTGATCTTCTGCCCTTTGTACATATCAAGCCTTTAGCACACCTGCTTCCGTGCCGCGAGCGCGAGCGAGCAGTGCGGATGGCTGACGGCTGATGGCTGACGGCCTTATCATAGTAGCTGTCATGAAATCCATCGTTGTTCTATTATCCGGCTTTCTGGCCCTCGCCATCTGCGGCGGCGCCACTTCTGAGTTGTCGCAGGTCCGCTCTGTCTACCTGTTCCCCATGGCCAACGGCCTGGACCAGTACCTCGCCAATCGGCTCACCAATATGGGCATTTTCCAGGTCGTAGCCGATCCCAAGAAAGCCGACGCAGTCTTCACCGACCGCCTCGGCGCAGCCTTCGAGAGCCGGCTCGACGAATTGTACCGTGAACCAGCCCCGCCCAAGCCCCCCGAGGACACCAAGAAAGTCGAGGAGACCAAGAAGACCGAAGAGAAGCAGGAAGCCAAAGACGTCAAACCCGCCACGCCTACCCCTGAGCCCCGCCCGCTTCTCCTCCTTCTCCAGGGCCAAAGGCACTATTTTCCTGGTCCACGCCAAAGCCAGAACCATCCTCTGGTCCCTCTACCAGCAACCCAAGGACTCCTCGCCCGCCCAACTCGACCGAACCGCCCAGCGCATCGCCGACCGCCTCCAACGCGATCTCAAAGGCAAGTAGCCGCTGGTACTCAGAATCCCGTCCCGGGCTATTCCGACTCCTGACTCCTGGCTCCTGACTCCTTCTCTCTTACCACTCTCCGGTAGCTTTCCACCAGCTTCCTGGTCAGCGCCCCAGCGTCCCAGTTCTCGACCACCTCCCGCCGCGCCCGTTCCGCCATCTCCCTGCCCCACTGGGGCTGCTCGAACAGCGACAGAATCCGCTCCGCAAAGCTGCCGGGACACTGACACCGAGCCTGATTCCGCGCGCCGCGCCCGCGCAGGCGGTGCTGTCCGGCGTCTGCATCGCGATCGGCTATGGCCTGGGCGGCTGCTGCGCTGGCTGTGGCGATACCTGGAGCTGCCGGTGCCGCGCTTCGCAAGGCACTCTGCGCCGCGTGGCAGCTGGTGCTGGCGCTCTGCGCCGTGATCGTCGTGCTCGGGCTGTGGTGCGGCCAGCGACTGGGATGGCGTGCTGCGCAAGCTGATGGGCATCGAGCCGTCTCGCCGCGTGCGCTTCCTCGTCGTCGGGTCTGGGTTCGCTGGTCTTGGCGGGCATGCTGTTCATCGTGCTGGGTCGCGGACCTGTGGCGGCTGCTGCGCGCCGGCGGCCGGCTGGCGCGCGCGACTGATGCCGCGGCGCGTGGCCAAGGTGCTGGGTATCGTCGCAACGGGCGTGCTGCTGGTGATGCTGCTCAATGGCGTGATCATCCGCGGCATCCTCAGCGGACTGGAAGCCTCGTTCGCCGCGCGTGATTCGCTGATCGCGCCCGGAGATCCAGCCACCCACGGAGGCCGATCGCAGCGGCAGCCGGCCTCGCTGGTGCGCTGGAACGAACTGGTCCGGATGGGCCGGCGCTACATCTCCACCGGGCCGACGGCCGAGGAAATCAGCGCCTTCACCGGCAAGCCGGCGATGCGCCCGCTGCGCGCCTATGTCGGCTTGGCCACTGCGGACTACGCCGACGGAGCGCGCCCGCCTCGCGCTGGAGGAACTCAAGCGCATCGGCGGCTTCGATCGCTCGGTGCTGGTGCTGATCACGCCGACGGGCACGGGCTGGGTCGATCCCGGCGGCATCGACAGCATCGAGTACCTGACCCACGGCGACGTGGCCAGCGTCGCGGTGCAGTACTCCTACCTGTCCAGCCCGCTGACGATGTTCGTCGATCCCTACACCGGCCGGGAGTCGGCGCGCGCCTGTTCCGCGAGATCTATGGCTATTGGCGCACGCTGCCGCGCGACAACGCGGCCGAAGCTCTACCTGCACGGCCTCAGCCTCGGCGCGCTGAACTCGGAATGGTCGTTCGAGTTCTTCGAACTGATGGGCGATCCCATCGATGGCGCGCTGTGGGTCGGGCCGCCCTGGACCGCGCGGCACTGGCGCTCCGTCGACCGAGGCCCGCAACGCGGGCACGCCCGCCTGGCGGCCGCAGTTCGGCGACAGCTCGCTCGTGCGCTTCATGAACCAGCAGGGCTCGGTGCACCGCACGGCGCGGCATGGGGACCGATGCGCATCGTGTACCTGCAGTACGCCAGCGATGCGGTCACCTTCTTCGACGAGGCCTGGTTCTTCCGCGAACCGGACTGGCTGCAGACGCCGCGCGGACCGGATGTCTCACCGGAGATGCGCTGGTACCCGGTGGTGACGATGGTGCAGACCGCAGTGGACATGCCGCTGTCGATGAGCACGCCGATCGGCTTCGGCCATGCCTACGCGCCGCGGACTACCTGGCCGGGCTGGGTCGAGGTGGCCGGCGCCGGCGACTGGACGCCGCGAGGAGATGCCCGGCTGCAGCAGCATCTGGGAGAACGCCGGCAGGCCGGAATCGAGTCACAGGTTCCGGGCGGCTGAAACAGCGGCTGGCACGACGCGACCGAGAGACGAGGTGATGTTGGTGGTGGGCTGCTCTGTTGCAGAAGCCGCCGCTTTCGCGATCTGCGATCGAACCCGAGACTGGTTGAGCGTGCGGAGGGATCCGGCGGAGTGAGCGTTGCTCCCCCGTGGCCAAACCTCAGCGACGGCGACGGATCGGGGCTCGGACGATAGCGGTAAACGGGGAGTGTCTCGAGGAACGGCTTGTCCTCGAGCTTGCCGGTGCGGTGCCGCGTTTCGGGTCGCGTCGCCCTCCTCCGCTTCCGGATATTTGATCTCGGGAATCTCCTTTGAGCGGCCGAGCGGGTAGAGCAGTGGCAGCTCGGCGCCGACCTTCACGCGGCCGCGGTTGCGGGCGTCGAGTCCGTGGAACCAGACGTTGGCGCGCACGTTGGTGTAGCGCTCCTTGACCAGGGCGAGATGCGTTTCCCGCTCGGTCAGCCGCTGCAGTCGCGCCCGATCCTCCGCGACGCCCGGCCGGTCGAGGCCGTCGAGCAGCGCGGCGATCTCGGCGCGGGTCTTGCGGTAAACGGATCGCGTGCGAGCGCGGACGTAGGCGACCCGCGCGACGCGGCCGCTCAGGATCGGGATCTTGCGGTAGGCGGCGAGCAGGTTGAGGTCGCTGTGTTGCAGTTCGCGCAGGATCACGCGCACCAGCGGCAGCATCTTCACGACCTGGCCGCCCTTCCCGTCCTTGACCGGGACGCTGACCCGCACGTTCTGGATCTTCTTGCAGCGCTCGCGCAGTTCATCCTTGGCGGCATTCACTGCTTCGGCGCGACCGATCACGGCCGCGCTGCCGCCGATCACACCTAAGCAGACCGGTGATTCGTTGACCTGGTCGTCGGGCGCATAACTGATCGTGGCGTAGGCCTCGCAGACGAGCCGCCTCGCCTCCCGCTCGGAACCCGCGGCCTCGGCGCTGACGGGTGCCGATTCGTGGCTCAGTGCGCGCACGAACAGACCCAGCGCTCGCTCCAGATCCTTCAGCGCCACGGCGATCGCGAGCTTCTCGGCCTCGTGGCTTGGCGTGGTTCTGCCCATCGTCCGGCGTCTCTCCTCCGTTGCGGAAGCCTGCGCTGCATATCTTATACATACTCCGTACTTTCAAACATCACCAACCCCAGAACAACCTGAACAGCGACGCAAGCAAATCCCCGAAAGCCACAAAGACCGGATTCTCGCGACCCCGGTCGCACAGCCACGGCAAAGTACGGAGTATGTATATCGGACGGGTGCGCGGTGCGGGTGCGCTCCCGTGCGGCACGCGATTGCGGCAGACTCTGCGTTCACTCGAGGAGGCTTCTGATGCAGACGGTGTTCAACGTTCGGACGTCGGGGCCGGGACTGCACGAGTTCACCGCTGAGGTGGTGCGCTTCGGGCCCGCGCAGAAGCGCGGTCGTCTTGCAGGTCGGAAGTCAGCTGACGTCTAAGCAACTCGAGCCACGCGGGCCGGCTCGCGAACTTCAAGTAGCCCGCGAGATCC
>CAVRZY010000185.1:0-4597 GCA_963725415.1 uncultured Acidobacteriota bacterium
CGTCGCATTCGGAGGCAATCACGAGTTGGTGCATGGCTTCCGTTGTGTCGCCTTGCTTCGCAAGGAACCCGAGATGGTTGAAACTATTAAGTATCGCGTTGTGCAGGGACTTGTCCTGATACGACGGTGACTTCCAGAGCAAGAAAGGGTCCACGTACAGCGGGATGTCCTCTCGGAAAAACGGGATAGCGAAATCAAGCTCCGCTTGCGGGCGGTAGACACCGTGGTGATCCGTCAGGCGTGGTCGAATCATGTGGTGAGCGACGTCACATGATTTTACTACCTCCAGAGCTGAAACGCGCGGTTCTTGTGTTCCTTTAAGGTCCTTCAGCTCAGGGACTTAGGCTCGCTGCCTGAAGGCAGGCGTAAGCGTACGATTTCGAGCCTCGTCCCGGCGATCCGCATTCGCGAACGCCACTTGGTCGGTAAAACGCTAGAACTCTATCGGAAGTGCCCCGGCAGGTGAGCGTCGGGGGTGCCGAGAAGACGAGGCCGGGGCAGTTTCGATAGAGCCGTTAGAAGTGAGCCGCTAGCGCGGCGCCCGGGATGCTGCTAGCTATGGGTTTTGAATTGCTGTTGTGGGCTTGAGTCTGGGGTGATGAGCACCACTGGCGGCGAGAACGGACGTTGAAGATTTGCGCCGGCGAGAAGTGATGATCCGCCAGAGCGAGCCCAGTCTGGCAGATACAGCGCTTTGCGGGCTGCATAGACACACATCCACCAGGCGTGCAGAGGTGCACACGGCGAGAGCCAAGCTGAATCGTTACTACGAGCTGTCAAGGATGCAGACCTGCCTGCTTTCCGCGTACAGGATCTGCATGGCAGTTAGCCGTTCGACCACGAGCATCGGTCCGTTGCAGCGGGGGCATTGCTGAACCACAGTCTCGCTAGCGGGAGCCGCGGACGTCGCTGGCGGTACCTGAACCAGCAGAACGCGGCAGAGCGGCAACAACTCGCCACGCCTTCGGTTGGCCAGCCAGCCGAAGTAGCGAATGCGCGGGAACCCCTTCGGCAGGACATGCTGCAAAAAGCGGCGCAAGAACTCTTCATCCCTCAACGTCATCGTGCGGCGCTTGCTGTGATGGGCGTAGTCCTTCCAGCGGAAGGTCACGTGGGACTCGTTGACCGCGACGATCCGATGGTTGGAAATGGCGACGCGATGCGTATAGCGAGCCAGATACTGCAGGACATGTTCTGGGCCGCCAAAGGGTGGCTTGGCGTAGACGACCCAGTCCTCGCGAAACAACGTGCGCAAGAATGCCGCGAACGCCTTCTCATTCGACAGCGGAAGACATGCTCGGTGAAAGGTCAGCTTTTCCCGACGAAACGCTCTTCGTAAACCAGCGACGAATTTGCCACGAAAAACACGACTGAGCACTTTCACGGGCAAGAAGAAGTGCGCTGGTGACGAAATCCATCGGGCGTGATCCGGCGAAAGTCCGCCGCCGGGCACGACGCAGTGAACGTGCGGATGTGGCTGTAGCGTCTGTCCCCACGTATGCAGAATGCTGAGGAAGCCGATCTCCGCCCCGAGATGTTTGGGGTCGGCGGCAACCTCCAGCAACGTCGCGGCGCTGGCTTCGAACAAGAGAGTGAAGAGGGCCTTCTTGTTCTGCCAGATCAGCGGCACCAGCGCATGCGGCACGCTGAAGACCAGGTGATAGTAGCCCACCGGCAGTAGTTCCCGCTCGCGTGCGCGAAGCCACTTCTCGCGGGCGTTGGTCTGGCACTTTGGACAATGCCGATTGCGGCAGGAGTTGTAAGAGATGGCCTGATAGCCGCAGCGAACGCATTGATCGCGATGTCCGCCCAGCGCCGCGGTGCGGCAGCGCGCGATGGCGGTGAGTACCTTGACCTGTGCCCAGGTCAACGACTCGCGATAACGTTCGATGAATCGGCTTCCTGCCCTGCGGATGACGTCGGCCACCTCCCAGAGCGGCCGCGTCACGACGGATTATCCTCGGGCAGATCGTGCGCTTCGCCATGGGCGCGGATGGTGATCTGATCGAGCGGGTTGATCGCGGCGTGCAGATGGCGATGCGACAGATGCAAATAGACGGTAGTGTGTTCCAGGTGCGCGTGGCCCATCAGAAGCTGGATGGTCCGCAGATCGGTTCCTGCTTCCATCAGGTGCGTGGCGAAGCTGTGCCGTAGCGTGTGCGGCCCGATCCTCTTCTTTATGCCCGCTCGCACTGCCGCCTCTTTGCAGGCGTACCAGACGGTCTTATCCGAGATCGGCTCTTCCACGCCGCGATGGCCGAAGGTGCTGGGAAACAGATAGACCTTCGGCCTCTTCCAGCGCCAGTACTCGCGTAAGGCTTCGAGCAGCTTGGGTGTCATCGGCACATCGCGATCGCGCGAGCCCTTGCCTTGACGGATATGGATCACCATGCGCTCGCTATCGATGTCGCTCACTTTGAGCAGCGACGCCTCGGTCCGGCGAATGCCGGTTCCGTAAAGGACCAAGAGGATCGTGCGGTGCATCAGGCTCGGCGCTGCTTCGATCAGCCGTGTCACCTCTTCGGGGCTGAGCACGACCGGCAGTTTCTTCGGCGTCTTCGGGAAGATCAGATCATCGTAGGCGAGATCCCGCCGCTTCAAAGTTTTCTTGTAGAGAAAGCGTAGGGCAGACATGCGCATCTCGACGGTGCCTGGGGCGAGCTTCTTCTCGTTGAGCAGGTAGAGCTGGAAACGACGCACCTCCTCGGCTCCCAACTGCTCCGGCGACTTGCCGAAGTACTCCGCAAACTGCTTGACCGCGAGAATGTAGCCACGAGTCGTGGCTGATGAGTAGTTACGACGCTGGAGCTCCTCCAGCATCCGTTGACGAAGTGGGGTCACAGAAACCTCCTTTCTGTGACCCGAACCTACCGCTCTTTATGCCTCCGTACACGCACGCGGCCGCGTCCGCCGCGCCAGCGGCTTAGTTCTAACGCCCTTCCCGGAGAAGTGCGCCGCGCGGGCCGGCGCAGACGAACCAGCGCTGTCCGACAAGCCAGGTCTGATCGGGACTGTCTGTCGGACCCAACCCAACCCAATATGCGTTCACGCCCTTTTCACTTTTTTCTTTCCTGATTTCCCAGCAACTTGCGCGCTTTCTCCCGCCGAACCCTTGTTGCCGCCGGTTATCCTGAAACTAGAGCGTTGGCCAACGCGCTCCGTAGTTTGGTGCTCTGCCCGCCGGGCCCTCAGGTTGGTCCTGAGACGCCCCACGGGCTGGCCGCTCTTCGAGCCGCGTACGGAGGAATCCGGCGCGCCATAGAGAGGGGCGGTGAAGGACGTTCATCGATGAACGAAGCAAGGATCCGAAAGGCTGCTCCAGCCGGTTCGGCTCGACCCAGTGGGATTGGGCTTCGATTCGCCTCTCTCCACCGGTGGTCCCCCAGTAGGACCTTGCGCACCCCGGTTATCCGAGGGTTACTCCTCGGATAGCCGGCTTCGGAGCATCTTTCAATCCCCACTGTTCCCCTTAACGCCGACGTGTGCTCTGAACAGGTGCCCTTAACCGGGCCGAACAGCCACCGGCTCATCCGGTTTGTCCTGCCGCCTGCTCCCGGCGGTCGCCGTCCTGTTCGCGCAAGTAAACCGTGCGGGTCGGGAAGGGGAATTCGATTCCGGCCTGCCGGAAGCGCCGCAGGATCCTCTTGCGCAACTCGTGTTGCACCAGGAATTGATCGGTGAATTCCGCCACCTGGAAGGTCAGGGTGAAATTCAGCGAGGATTCTCCAAAGCCGGGGATGAGGCGCACCAGCGGCTCCGGCTCGGCCAGCAGGCCGGGAATCTGGCGGGCGCCTTCCTTCGCCTCTTCCACCAGGATGCGCTCCACCTCCTCAGGATCGCTGCTGTAGCTTACCCCAATCGGAATCGATACCGACATGCGTTTCTGGGAAGGTGGTAGTTGGCGACGATGGCCTGCGCCAGCTTGGCGTTAGGGACGATGATCAGGTTGTTCTGCAAGGCGCGGATGGTGGTGCTGCGCCAGGTGATGTCGGTAATGTAGCCTTCTCCGCCGCTATCGAGCTTGATGTAGTCGCCGACGCGAAGCTGCCCCGCGAGGCTCACATAGAATCCCGCAAACAGGTTGGCCAGCGTGTCTTGCAGGGCCAGGGCGACGGCGATACCGCCGACACCCAGGGCCGTCAGGATCGGCGTGATCGAGACGCCAAGCAGGTTCAGGAGAATCAAGACCCCGATGATGAAGACGCTGACGTAGCCAGATTCTCGGTGATGCTGGTGACCGGCAGCGCTCCCTGCGCCTGCCTGCCGTAATGGCGGACCAGGTCGCGCCCCAGGCTGGCGCGACGAAGGTGAACGAAATGACCCACAGGATGAGCAAAACTTCGCCGACCAGGAAGGTAGCCCGCCCGGGGAGCACCGAAGACTGCGCCGCCAGGTGCAGACCCAGGATCAGTACCCAGATCATGAAAGGCCTGCGAAAAGCCTGGGCCGCCAAATCGCCCATGCGGGATTCCGTCCTGGCCGCCACCGGGCCAGGGCTTGAAACAACAGGCGCCTGACGATCCAGCCTGCTATCAAGACGCCAGCCCACGCCGAACGGGACCACGAGCTCGAGCCACCCATTCACCAGAAAGTGTTT
>CAVRZY010000186.1:0-67599 GCA_963725415.1 uncultured Acidobacteriota bacterium
TGCCCGAGCAGCAAAATCTCCGTGCGCGCCGATGGGGCAATCGTTCCCTGCAGCATGTTGGCCCATATCGAATTGGGGCGCATCAACCAGGATTCTCTGGCAGAAGTATGGCAAAACAGCCCGGCCTTAAACCAACTCCGCAACCGGCATACGATCCCACTGGCCGGGTTTGAGTTCTGCGCCGGTTGTTCATACATCCCCTATTGCACAGGCAGTTGTCCGGGGCTGGCCTATACCATCACCGGCCAGGTCGACCATCCCAGTCCGGATGCGTGTTTGCGCCGATTTCTTCAGGAGGGGGGTACGATTCCATGAGCTTACCGAGCGGCATGAAACAGCAGAAGACGGGACAGGACTGGAATGCGTGTGCTCAACACGTTGTATTTCTATCTGACCGAAGGGTGTAACCTCGCCTGCCGCCATTGTTGGATGGGTCCCCGGTTCGACGCCACAGGCAACCTTTATCCCACCTTGCCGGTTGAGTTGTTCGAGACGGCCATCCGCGAAGCCAAGCCGCTGGGGCTGAGTGGTGTCAAACTTACCGGCGGCGAGCCATTGTTGCATCCCCACTTCACTCGTTTGCTGGAGATTGTCCGGCGTGAAGAGTTGAGGCTGACGATCGAGACCAACGGCTTGCTGTGCACGCCGGAGATCGCCGCTGAGATCGCCAAATCTCCCAACCGATTCATATCCGTAAGTATCGACGGGACTGATGCCGCGACCCACGAATGGGTGCGCGGTGTGCCGGGATCCTTTGAAGCGGCCCGACAGGCGGTGCGCAACTTGGTGGCCGCCGGCACCAGACCGCAGATCATATTCACGGTGATGCGCGGCAATGCCGGCCAAGTGGACGCCATCGTGCGAATGGCCGAAGAACTAGGCGCGGACTCGGTCAAGTTCAACATGGTGCAGCCCACCGCCCGAGGCGAGAATCTGCATGAAGAAGAGGAGACCCTGGACATCGCCGAGCTCATCGAGTTGGGGCGGCATGTGGAAGAGGACCTGGCGCCTCAGGCCAAGGTGAAGGTGCTCATTGATTACCCACGGGCTTTTAGAGCCCTCCATGGCATCGCCCGCGGGGATGGGTGCGGCGCTTGCGGAATCTTCAGCATCCTAGGCGTCATCGCCAGCGGACACTATGCCTTGTGCGGCATCGGCGAGCAGGTGCCGGATCTGGTCTTCGGCAAGGTGGGGAGAGACCTCCTTGAAGAGGTATGGCGAGAAAACGCCATCTTGAAGGCTTTGCGGGAGGGACTGCCTGAGCGACTGGAAGGGGTCTGTGGCCGCTGCCTGATGAAGGGGAGCTGCCTGGGCCAGTGCGTTGCCCAGAATTACTACAGAAAAGGTAGCCTGTGGGCGCCGAACTGGTTCTGTGAACAAGCGGAAGAAGCGGGTCTCTTTCCAGCTTCACGTCTGGGAACAAGACCACACAGTCTCCATTTATCACTCTCGACAATGCCGTTGCAGAATAGTAACGGGAAATGTCCCCCGGGGCCATGTTTTTCGCTGCTTATTTCGGCTCCAGCATGAATCCGACTCTGCGCGAGCCGGAGATCATGGAGATCAGGCCTTATGACGGCCGGCCCTTGCGCGTTGGCGATGTGGCCTTTTTTTTGCCGCCGGAGGCTGATCAGCCGGTCGTACACCGCGTTGTCCGTGTGACCCCCGCAGGGATATCCACACTCGGTGACAACAACACCCAAGAGGATACTTTTCTCTTGCAGCCAAAGTGCATTAAAGGCCAGGTGGTGGCAGCGTGGCGTGGTCAGAAGCGGCGGAAGATCGCAGGCGGGTTTAAGGGCCGGTTGACAAGCCGCTGGCTTCGTTGGCGACGCGTCCTTGACCGTGGCGTGTCTCCTCTGCTGCATCCCCTTTATCAGGTCCTATCTCACTGGGGGTTGATCGCCCGGTTGTTACCTGCTCCATTTCGGCCGCGAGTCGTCGTCTTCCAAGCCCAAGGCCGGGATCAGTTTCAGCTTCTGCTGGGACAGCGTATCATAGGGCGATACAATGACCAGAGGAATCAATGGCAGATCCAACGGCCATTTCGATTGTTTGTGGATGGAAGGGCGCTTCCAAGGCAGCGGGATAAGGACCGATCGAACCGGCAAGTTTTGACTGAACGGCAACGAACCATGAACCATCTACTGACGCAGGAAATGTTGCATAGCCTCGTCCTGGCTGATGGGAGCCGTTGGGAAATTACCGCCGGGGACGAGGAGGCCGCATCCATCGTTTCACAACTGGGATGCGCGATGCAGTTTCGCATGACACCAAGCGCAATCGAACCTTCTCATCATGGCAATCTGTGCCGACTTCTCGTCCAGGTTGACGCGCACACGTCCGTGGCGGATTATTATGTTCCGTTGGCATCAGAAAATGACGGCGTCGTTGTCTGCATTCTAAGTCCATGCGATTACTGGGGCGGCCCGTACATAAATCTCGTGAGATTATCGCTCGTCTTTGCTCGCGAAGCGCAGGCCCGCGGAGGAGTCCTCCTCCACGGTGCGCTCGCTGAACGGGACGGCATGGGCGTGATCCTGGCTGCGCCGGGCGGGACGGGAAAGACCACTGCCAGCAATCGGCTCCCGGCCCCGTGGCGCTCGCTGTGCGACGATACAACGCTGGTGGTGCGGGACTCGCAAGGCAACTACTGGGCGCACCCCTGGCCCACCTGGAGCCGTTTCCTGGACGGGGGGCCGGGAGGCACGTGGGACGTGCAAAGCGCTGTGCCTCTCAAGGGCATCTTCTTCCTGGCCCAGGCGGTTGAAGACCGAGTGGAACGGGTAGGCCCCGGGCATGCGGTCAGCCTGCTCGTGGAGTGCGTGGGACAGGCCTCAATGTTCATGGCACTGGGCCTATTCAAAGAAGAAGTCCGCGCCCTGCATCTGGAACGGTTCAATAACCTTTGCGCCTTGGCCCGGGTCATACCCGCACACGTGCTTCACATCAGTCTGACCGGCGCCTTCTGGCAAGAGATCGAGCAGGCGCTTGAGGGAGGCCACTGTGAGGAACGCAGGAAACGATCAGCAAGAATGAATCAGCATCAAAGCCGCAGAGCGCTGGATGATTCCGTGCAATTATGCAAGAGCAGGCTGAATCGATAAAGCTGAAAATACGACGCGCCCTACAGCTTGGTCGCGCCTTGCGTTTTGTCTGGCAGAGCGCGAAAGGCTGGACCATAGCGAACGGGGTTCTCCTTGTGGTCCAAGGGGTATTGCCGTTACTCCCGCTTTATCTCATGAAGCTCATGGTGGACGCCGTGACCGCAGGGCTGGCGGCTCCTGACAAAGGGGTCGCTTTTAGACACGTGCTGTTGCTCGTTGGCTTTATGGGTGCAGTGACCCTGTTTGCTTCCTTGATCCGCTCGATAGCGGGACTGGTCAGCGAATGGCAGGCTTTCATTGTCACGGATCACATGAACGACGTCCTCCTCGCCAAGTCCATTGAGGTCGATCTGGAGTATTACGAGAGTGCGCGATACTACGACACACTTCATCGCGCCCAACGCGAAGCCCCCTCTCGCCCCATCAGTATCGTGAATGGTTTGGCGCAGATTGGCCAGAACGGAATCTCGCTGCTGGCGATAGCGGGACTGCTCTTGTCATTTCATTGGATCATCGCGGTAATCCTATTCACTGCCGTCATTTCCGGTACCGCAGTGCGATTAATATATACCGGCAAGATGTATCGCTGGCAACGTGAGCAGACATCCACGGAACGGCAAGCCGGATACCTCAATTGGATGCTCACCGACAGCAGCCACGCCAAGGAAATCCGCCTGTTTGACCTTGGACCTCTGTTCATGCGCCGGTTTCGCGATATCCGCCGGAAACTCCGCAAGGGAAGACTGGCCATCACGCGCAGGCGTTCCATCGCTGATTTTGCGGCTCAGACCTTTGCCACCGCGGCCATCTACGGTTCGTATGCTTATGTTGCTTATCAGGCGATGTGGGGGAAGATCACGTTGGGCGATCTGGTGATGTATTATCAGGCATTTCAGCGCGTACAGGGATCTCTTCAGGGGATATTGGGCAGTCTGGCAGGACTGTATGAAGACAACCTGTTCCTTTCCAATCTCTACGAGTTCCTTGATCTGAAACGTACAGTCATCGAACCGGTTCATGCCAGACCTGTGCCTCAGCCGATGCAACGCGGTATCGTGCTTGACCATGTGAGTTTTCAGTATCCCGCAGGCACCAGAAAGGTTTTTGAGGATATTTCCCTCACCATCCGGCCGGGAGAAGTGGTGGCTTTGGTGGGTGAGAATGGCTCGGGTAAGACGACTTTGATCAAGTTGTTGTGTCGATTGTACGATCCGACAGGCGGGACCATTACCATCGACGGGGTAGATCTACGCCAGTTTGAAACAAAAGCGTTAAGACACGAAATCGCCATCATTTTTCAGGACTATGTACACTACCACCTGACGGCCCGAGAGAACATCTGGTTTGGGAATACCGCCCTTCCGCCCGACCATGAACGTGTCATCGCCGCTGCGCGCCGCTCGGGGGCTGACGATGTCATCAGCGCGTTGCCTCATGGCTATGAAACGATTCTGGGAAAGTGGTTCGAGGACGGGGAAGAACTGAGCATTGGTGAGTGGCAGAAAGTGGCCCTGGCCCGCGCCTTCATGCGCGATGCACAGATCATCGTGCTTGACGAACCGACAAGCTCTATGGACGCCAAGGCGGAATATGAGGTCTTCCAGAGTTTTCGCCAACTGGTGTCCGGTCGAACAGCCATCCTGATCAGTCATCGCTTTTCCACCGTCCGGATGGCTGACCGCATTTATGTGCTGAAGCATGGAAGCATCATCGAAGGCGGCACCCACGAAGAATTGATCAACCGCCAGGGTGTTTACGCCGGCCTCTTTGAGAAGCAAGCCCGGTCCTATCGTTAGCCGCAAGAGATGAAAGACTGAATCATGAAAAAAAGAGAGGCTGGCAGACTTTTATGCGATTTTCTTTCAGGTCGAAAGATTCCGGAAGCCAGGTTGGAAAAATTATCGCCGGCTGATTGGAGAGAGACTGGTAGATTGGGCGACGCGTTTTAATGTAGGGGGGTTGTTTTATCGGGAAATAAAATCCCGAAACTTTCCGACTGAGCTCATCCCGATTGATGTTAGAAACAGAACTAGGGAAGCATACCGCAATATTGCGATTAGAAACACAAGTCTTTTTTTTGATGTCCAAAAAGTTCTTGGGTCAACGGTTCCCTGGGCGGCGTGTTGTATGAGATTTTCTGGTGCCTGCTGATCTTCCTGTGCTTCCCCAGAACCAAGCCGCTGCGCATGGCAGGAATCGTTCTGACTGTCACCTGCCTGCTGGAGTTCCTCCAGCTCTGGCATCCCCCGTTCCTGGAAACGCTGCGGAGTTGCTTTCTGGGCAGAGCCCTGCTGGGAGCCACCTTCGCCTGGCTGGATTTCCCCCACTACTTAGCGGGCAGCCTGCTGGGATGGCTCTGGGTGGAGCGCCTGCGGCGGAAATTCTTTGGAACTTTTCCCGCCCGCCAGCCGAATGTTGTATAGGGGCCGAGAGCTGACGGCGAATGGACGACCGGAACCCCAGCGATGGCGACCTGCTGCGGCGGATGATGGCCGGCGATGAAGATGCCTTCACGGCGCTTTATCGCCGCCGCCAGGGCGGGGTGTACCGGTTCGCGCTCCAGATGAGCGGATCGCCGCCCATTGCCGAAGAGGTCACGCAAGAGGTTTTCATGACCTTGATACGCGAGGGGGCGAACTACGATCCGAGTCGCGGGACACTCGCGGCGTACCTGTACGGGATCGCGCGGAATCATGTCCTGCGGTCTCTGGAACGGGAGCGTCTGGAGACCGCCAGCGAGATCCCCGAGCAGCCCAGCGGGGCCGAGGACGCGCTGGGGACTCTGACGCGCACCCAGAGCATTGAGTCCGTGCGGGCTGCCGTGCTGGGCTTGCCCGCGCACTACCGCGAGGTGGTGGTGCTCTGCGAGCTGCACGAGATGGGCTACGCGGAGGCGGCCGCCGCCCTGGGCTGCGCCTTGGGAACTGTCCGGTCGCGGCTGCATCGGGCTCGCGAGCTGCTGGCCGAGAGACTCCGGCCCGTTCGGGAAGCCAATCGCGCCGGGGCGAAGGTCTGTCCGGCGAGGTGTTTGACATGAACTGTGAACGTTTCGAGACCGTTCTTCTCGACCTAGCGCGCCGGCAGACGCTGGAGGCTGGGATACGCGAGCGCGCGCTGGCTCACGCGGAATCCTGCGTGCGGTGCGCGGAGCGCCTCTCTGACCAGCAGCGGCTGACCGCCGAGTTGCGCGCTCTGGCTTCGAGTGTGGAAGAGATGCAGGCCCCGGCCCGCCTGGAGGCGGCTCTCCAGACAGCCTTCCGCGAGCGCACTGCCGCCTTGAGAAGACCGGGGAAGGCATGGCTGTGGAGGCAGCCGCGCTGGTATCTGGTGGCCGCCGGGGCGCTGCTGCTGGCCGTGGGTGGCGTGGTGCTGCTGGAGCGTGCCTCGTCGCCAGGAGGAACTGGTAAGACGGGGGTGGCTGGGGTGGTCAGGTCCGCCTCTTCCGAGCCGCAAGCGTTAGCGAGCGCTCCGCCCGCGGGCCCAGTTATCCCTCCAGCGCCGCCCCGGAAGCACCGCGTCACCCCCTCATCCGCACCGGATCGCGAACTGGCGACGGATTTCATCCCGCTGCTGTACGAGAGCAACCTGAGTGCAGAGGAAAGCGCTCATGTGGTGCGCATCAGTGTGCCTCGGACCACCCTGGCCTCGCTGGGCTTGCCGGTGAACGAGGATCGCGCCGCAGAGCCCGTCAAGGCCGATGTCATGCTGGGTGAGGACGGCGTGGCCCGAGCCATTCGCCTTGTACGGTGAAGCAGGTTGTGGCCTGTAGCCTGTAGCTTGTAGTCAGCAGGTCACCACAAGCTACAGGCAACAGACTACAAGCTTAAGTTGAGGAGGAATCATGAGAGCTATTCCATGCGTGCTTGCCATGCTGGCGAGCAGCATAACCGTGACCGCACAAGCGCCCCCCGACCGGAGGGCGCCTGCAGCCATCCCCCATTCCGGCGGCGAGGCCGGCGTCGTCTTCCATGCTGTGCCCGGCGGCGAGGCGCAGATCAGTTGGGTTGCTGCTGAGATGGTTTTCGGCGGCAAGGTGGTCGAAGGTGCGCCCTTTTCGGCAGAAGCTGTCACCGAATCCACGCAGGTTCTCCACGATGGCAACCGGATTGTCCGCAAGAGCACCGCTCTGGTGTATCGCGACAGCCAGGGACGTACGCGCCGCGAGCAAACCTTGAGCGGGGTAGGGCCCTGGGCAGCCGACGAGCCGTTCCAAAGCACTTTCATCGATGACCCCGTAGCCGGCGTGGGCTATATTCTCAACCCGCGCAGCCGCACGGCTCAGATGGCCAAAACACTGCCCCGCGCCGCGATGCCGGGCCGGGGCGGCGGGGCGCCTGCCGCGGCAATGCCGGGTAGAGCCCGCGGTCCAGCGGGCGAGACCGTGCTGCCGGACAAAGGGACCTTCACCCACCGATTGCCGGCCCAGACCCGCACCGAATCGCTCGGAACGCGCGTCCTAGAAGGCGTGACAGCCCAAGGTACCCACTCCACCGTGACTATTCCCGCCGGCCAGATCGGCAACGAGCGGCCCATCGAAACCGTTTCCGAACGTTGGTACTCGCCTGAGCTGCAAACCGTGGTGTTCAGCCAACGCGACGATCCAATGTTCGGTCAGACGGTGTTCCGGCTGATCAACATCAATCGCAGCGAACCTGCCCAGGCGCTCTTCCAGGTGCCTCCGGATTACACCCTCAAGCAGGACCAGCGACGGCCTGTGGAGTTCATGGGAAGGAAACCCGGCGTCCCTAAGTAGGGCTTGGCATCCCAGCGCAGGCCGGAGGCCCAGTGTCACTTAGTTTTCGGCTCGGACAGGGGTGGGACAGGCCGTTTGGCCTGTCCAAGTCCCTGAAACAGGGAGAGGCAGGCGAAACCGCCTGCCCCACAGAAGGGCAAAACTGAGTGACATTGGGCCGGTCGGGGCGGCCCGCGCCTCTCACTTCCTCCCAAACCCGAACAGCCGCAGCGCATTCAAACCGCGGATCTTCGCGCGATCGGGCTCTGAGGCGAAGTCGAACATCCCCTCCAGCAGCGCGGCCTGTTTCTCGAATTCCCCCATGCTCATGCCCAAGCCACCCCAGATGATACGATCCCCCCCGAAGGCGTCAAACACCCGGCGCACCAGTGGCTTGACGTCCGAATGCGGGTACTCCTGCTGCGAAGAATAGGGCACCGCGGAATATTTCATATAGACGCGCGGCAGTTCGGCCAGCCTCAAGACTTCCTCGTATTCGGCAGCCGTACCCTGGCCGGCCCGAGCCAGATGATCGAGAACCACCGGCACCTTCCGGAATTCGGAGGCCAGCGCGAAGATCTGCGGCGCGTAGTAGGGTATGAAGTGCATCTGAATCGCCAGCCCCAGCGCTCCGGCCTGCTTCCAGGTGTCCCTTATCGCCGGAGCTCGCAGATCGCGGTCGCGAATCGGCCCCGAGGTTGTCGGTGGCGTTTTTGGATCGCGGTTCACGTGAATCCGCAGGGCCACAATCCGGCCCGGAAGCTTTCTCACGAGCGTCTCCATGCGCTGCGGCGTTTGCGGCGAAAGCGGGTCGAACAGGCAGGTCCCCTTGAAAAACCCCCGCGACGGTTCGTTCTCGAAGCAATACTCCAGATAGCGGTGATCGTCCTGGTAAGGTTCCGGATGCACGATCACCGCATGGTCGATCTTCGCCTCGCGCACGAACTTGACGTACTCCTCCAGTGTCTGCGCTGGCGGCCGGTAGGTTGCATTGGCATGATAGGGAAATCGCTGTGGATCGAACAGATGAATGTGCGTGTCAACCAGGATTCCCTTGGGCCTTGCACCCCACAGCGCCGGCGCCGCGCCCAGCGCCCCGGTGAGTAACTCTCTCCGCGATACTCTGTCGGCCATGGCGCTCAGTTTATCAGCTATGAGCCTTCAGTAATCACCCCTCAGCCTCGCTACACTGGGCTTGAGCGCCATGTTCGACCCCCTCATCTCGGAGTGGTTCACCCGGCGGTTCGCCGCCCCCACCGAGCCGCAGGCGCTGGGCTGGCCGGAAATCCGGTCCGGGCGCGACGTTCTGATCTCCGCGCCCACCGGCTCCGGCAAGACCCTGGCGGCGTTTCTGATCTGCCTGGACCGCCTTCTCAGGCTGGCGCGCGCCGCCTCCCTGTCCGACCGAACCGAGGTGGTCTACGTCTCGCCGCTCAAAGCTCTGAGCAACGACATTCAGAAGAACCTCGAGGCGCCCCTGGCGGAGATTGCGGAACTGGCGGCTCAAAAAGGCATCACACTGCCGCGCATCCGAACCGCGGTTCGCACCGGCGATACGCCCGTTTGGGAGCGGCAGCAAATGCCCAAGCAGCCGCCTCACATCCTGGTGACCACGCCCGAATCGCTGTTCATCCTTCTGACCGCCGAGAAGAGCCGTCGGATGCTCCGCACTACCGGTACCGTGATCGTGGATGAGATCCACGCGGTGGCCGGCGACAAGCGCGGCTCGCACCTGGCGCTTTCTCTGGCGCGGCTGGACGATCTGGTCGAAAAGAGCGGCGGCGCCCGTCCCCAGCGCATCGGTCTCTCCGCCACCGTGCACCCGATCGAAGAGGTTGCCGCTTTCCTCAGTGAGGCCGCTCGCATCATCAACGTGGGCCATCGCCGGGAAATGGACCTGGCGGTTGAGGTCCCGCGCGACGAGCTGGGCCCGGTGGCCAGCAACGCTATGTGGTCCGAGATCTACGACCGCATCGCGGAGCTGATCCGCGCGCATCGCACCACGCTGGTGTTCGTGAACACGCGCCGGCTGTCGGAGCGCGTGGCGCATCATCTGGTCCAGCGCCTGGGCGAGAAAGCGGTCCTACCACACCACGGCAGCCTCTCTCGCAGCCTGCGATTGACCGCTGAGCGGCTGCTCAAGAGCGGTGAGCTGCGCGCCGTCGTGGCCACCGCCTCGCTAGAGCTAGGCATCGACATCGGCTCGGTGGAGCTGGTCTGCCAGGTCGGTTCGCCGCGCTCGATTGTGGTGGCCCTCCAGCGCATCGGGCGTTCCGGTCACTGGATTGGCGCCCTGCCCAAGGGCCGCCTTTTCGCCACCTCTCGCGACGAGCTGATCGACTGCGCGGCCCTGGTGCGCGCGTTGCGCGCCGGCGAGCTGGACCGCCTGCGGATCCCCCAGGCCCCGCTGGACGTGCTGGCTCAGCAAATCGTCGCGGCGGCGGCCTGCGAGGAGTGGAGCGAGGAGGACTTGTTCGCGCTGGCCCGCCGCAGCTATCCCTACCGCCAGCTCGAGCGCGCCGACTTCGACGCCATCGTCTCCATCCTTTCAGAGGGGATCGCCACCTCGCGTGGCCGCAGCGGCGCTTATCTCCATCGCGATCGCATCAACGGGCGCGTGCGTGCCCGGCGCGGCGCCCGGCTGGCCGCCATCACCTCGGGTGGGGCGATTCCCGATTCGGCAAACTACCTGGTGGTCGCCGACCCGGAAGGCACTACCGTCGGCACGGTTGATGAAGAATTCGCCACCGAGAGCGTCTCCGGCGACGTCTTCCTGCTGGGCACCACCTCCTGGCGCATCCGCCGCATCGAGCCGGGCCGCGTCAGGGTCGAGAACGCGCACGGCGCTCCGCCCTCCATCCCCTTCTGGCGCGGCGAGGCCCCCGCCCGCACCATCGAGCTCTCGCAAGCGCGGGGGACATGCTTCAGCTTGTCCACCCAGACACCCGATGCGCTCGAATTTTTCATGCGCGAGTGCGGCCTGGATCGACTGGGCGCCGAGCAGGCCGTGGCCTATCTGCGCGCGGGCCAGGCCGCCCTTGGCGCCATCCCCTCGAACCGCACCGTTATCGCCGAGCGCTTCTTCGACGAGGTCGGCGGCACCCAGCTCGTCCTGCATGCTCCGTTCGGCGCCCGCATCAACCGCGCCTGGGGGCTTGCGCTGCGCAGGCACATCTCTGAGTGCCTCGGTTTCGAACCGCAGGCCGCGGCCACCGACAACGGCATCCTGCTCTCCCTGGGCGAGCAACACGGGTTTCCGCTGGAGATCGTCTTCGAGTTTGTGAAGGCGGATACGGTCGAGCGCGTGCTTAGCGAGGCTGTGCTGGAGTCCCCCATGTTCACTGCCCGCTGGCGCTGGAACGCCTCGCGCGCCCTGGCGGTGCTGCGGTTCGCGGGCGGGCGCAAGGTTCCCCTGCCCATCCAGCGCATGCGGGCCGAGGACCTGCTGGAGGCGGTGCTCCCCAGCCAGCCGGGCCATCCGCTGGTCCGAGAGACCATGGCCAACTGCCTCCACGAGGCCATGGATCTGGAGGGACTCAAATCCGTGCTCGCGGCAATCGAGGCCGGCGCTATCCGCACCATCGCGATCGACACCCCGGCCCCCTCGCCGTTTTCGCACGAGATCGTCAACGCCAATCCCTATGCCTATCTGGACGACGTGCCGCTGGAGGAACGCCGTGCTCGCGCCGTTCAGTTGCGGCGCACTCTCCCGGCCGATATGGTCGAGGGGGCCGGCGCGCTGGATCCTGAAATCATCGCCCAAGTTGGTGCGGACTCCTGGCCCCTGGTGCGGGATCCCGACGAGCTCCACGACGCGCTGCTCACCTTGATCACGCTGCCCCCGGTCCCAGAGTGGAAGGAACTCTTTAGCCAACTGGTCCAGGCGCGGCGCGCCTCCGAACTGTGCTGGGGAGACGCAATTTTTTGGGTGGCCGCCGAGCGTCTCGATACTGCTCGGGCAGCCCATGCTGCCAAAGACGAAACCTGCGCCGCCGCCATCCTCCGCGGGTGGCTTGAATCCAGCGGCCCCGCTCGCGCCTCCGAGCTTGCGGCGCGGCTGGCCCTGCCGCGGGCACTCGTCGAGCTGGCGCTCACACGGCTCGAAGCTGAGGGACAGGTCCTGCGCGGCCAGTTCACCGCCCCGGCAGTGCCCGGCGAACCGGAGTGGTGCAATCGGCGCATTCTGGCACGCATACACCGGCTCACCCTCGGCAAGCTGCGCCACGAAATCGAGCCTGTCACAGCCGCGGATTTCATGCGGTACCTGGCGCGCTGGCAGCACGTCGCTCCAGGAACCCAACTCCACGGGCTGGAAGGCGCGCTTGAGGTCATCCGCCAACTGGAGGGATACGAGATCTCCGCTGCCGCCTGGGAATCGCATATCCTGCCCCGGCGCATCGCCCGGTACAATCCGGAGCTTCTCGACCGCCTGTGCCTGTCCGGCGAGGTGATGTGGGGCCGGCTCTCGCCGCACCCTGCTTTCGAGGACGTTGCCGAGCCGCGGCCGTCAGGGAGGGGCCGCCGTGTCCGCCCCACTCGCCTGGCCCCGGTCGCCTTTTTCCTTCGCGAAGGCGGCGCCGGCGTTCTTCCCTGCGCGCCTGCCGGACTCGAACACCTCTCTCATGTGGCCCGCGATGTGCTCGCCGCACTCGAGCGCCAGGGCGCTTCCTTCTTCACCGAACTTTTGCGCAGTACAAGCCGGCTGGCCAGCGAGGTCGAAGATGCGCTGTGGGAACTGGTGGCCGCGGGCCTCGTGACTGCCGACGGCTTCGAGAATCTTCGCGCGCTCATCGATCCCAAGCGCCGCCGGGGTGAAGGAAGGGGCCGCTATGCCCGTCCCCGGCACGCCGCCGGTCGCTGGGCCTTGATGCCCGCCGCCACCACGAAGGATCCCTTCTTGTCGGCGGAAACCTTCGCCCGCCTCTTGCTGCGTCGCTGGGGCGTGGTGCTCCGGGATCTGCTGGCGAGAGAGAGCCTGGCGCCGCCCTGGCGCGACCTGCTGGTCGCGCTCCGGCGCATGGAAGCGCGCGGCGAAATCCGTGGCGGCCGCTTCGTGGCCGGGTTGGCCGGCGAACAGTTTGCTCTGCCGGAAGCCGTTCAACTGCTGCGCGCCGTGCGCCGCCTCGAGCCAACGCCGGAACAAGTCAGAATCTCTCCAGCCGACCCCCTCAACCTGCTCGGCATCATCCTGCCCGGCCCCCGCCTCAGCGCCCTGGCCTCCGGCGCCCTGCTCCTGCGCACGGGAGCGGGCCTTCTCGAGCCGGCATCTAACCCCCCGGCGCTTTTCCGTAATCTGGAATCTTCATCACTTCCCCGCCGCGCAGCGCCGATTGATGCGCGATAATGCCCGGCGCCGTGTACGCAATCGCCTCCCAGACGTTCACCGCCGGCTGGCGATCCTCAATGATGGCGCGGATGAACTCGTGGGTGAGAAAAGTGTGCGAGCCGCCGTGCCCGGTCGGGATGCGCAACGGCTCCGGGAGCCTCTCCCAGTAATTGGGAACTTTATACGGCTCGATGCTCACCTGGCCCTCCGGGTAGCCGTTAGCATCCACCACGATCTTTCCTTCCTTGCTGATCTGAATCACCGTGTTCGGCGAGCGTTCCGGACGCGCCATCAGGAATGACAAGTGGTCACCGTAAAACTGCGCCCGCTCGGTTCCTCCTGCTGCTACGTGCCAGAACACCGAGATCCGAGATGAATGCCCGCCCGAGGTTTTGAAAAACCCCGTGGTGTTCCAGAATGGGTTCTTGTACTGATTGGTACGCACGATCTCGTGATTGTCTCCCCACCCGATAGCCTGAACCTCAACCAGCCGCTCGCCCGTGACTGGGATCACCATTCCGGTCGAGTGCGTCGGGTAATGCATCGGTGGGAAGCCATGCCGCCAGGTCGGGAAACCGCGTTCGTCGAACATCAGAGGGATGAGCCCCTCGTGATGGTACTCGGCTTCCGAGTAGAAAATCGTTCCGAATTTCCCTTGCTGCGCCCACTCCCGGCAGGTGATGATCTCGGGCCGGTAGTAACTGGTTTCCGCCATCATGTACTTCATCCCGGTCTTGGCGACGCACTCCAGCAGGCGCTCCAGTTCCTCGATCGACATGCCCGCCGGGACCGCGCTGATGACGTGCTTACCCGCCTTCATCGCCTTGATCGCCATCCACACGTGCAGCGGCGCCGGCGTGAACACAGCTACGGCGTCGAGTTCCGGATGCTTTAGGAGGTCGCGGTAGCTCTTGAACGTCGAGCTGCAACGATATATCTCCACCATCCGCGCCAGACGGTCCGGCCGCAGATCGCACACTGCGGTGACTCTGGAATTCGGATGAAGATGCCACTGGAACGAGGTGCCAAAGTTGCCGCCAACCACGCCAACTCTCACCTGGCGGCCAGGCTGGAACCCTGCCGCGGCCGCCGCGCTCCCCAAAAACTCTCTGCGGTTCAGGGAATGCTCCATCAGTGTGGTATTCATTTGTAGAAAGCATACAGCAAGTAGGACAGGCCCATGGCCTGTCGTGAACACCCATGAGACCCACAAGACGAACGTTCCTCGCTACCCCAGGCCTTCTGGCCTCCGCCGCCCAATCCGGAGAGCCCGCCCTGGATGCTTTCCAAATCGCCCGCCGCCACCGCATCATCCGTGATCTGCCCACCCCCAGTTTCTTCGAAGGCATGCTGCTGGGCAACGGCGATATCGGCGTCTGCGTCACAGTCCGGCCGGACGCCCTGGGCCTCCACCTGGGCAAGGAAGACTCCTGGGACATTCGCGTCAGCGAAGATCACTACCCGCACGTCCTGCACTTCAAGGAGCTGCTCAAGCTCTGGGAGCGCGCCTCCCAGGAGGCCAAACGGCAGGGCAAACCGGAGATGCTGGCCCTCGAAACTAACATCGACTTCTTCCGCGAGTACGCGCAAAAGGTCGCTTCCTCCTACCGCAAGCCGTGGCCGCGCCCCTGGCCCTGCGGCATCGTCTGGCTTCACTGGGACTCGCGCCTGGTCCGGCTGGTTCGCCAGGCGCTCGATCCCTCCAACGGCTTCCTCACCATCGACCTCGAGCATGACGATCTGCGCGGCGCGCTGCGCAAGATCAAGCTACTCTGCTTCGTGAATCAAACCACCGGCCACGTCTCGCTCTCCAGCGACACGCCCGCGCCCGTTCTCTCGGTGGCTTATTACCCGAACATCGATCGCGAAGCCAAGTTGCCTCCGCCGGAAGTCGCTGCCAGGACTCAAGCGGGTTTCGCCGAATTCTCCTGCTACCAGCATTTCCCCGCCATTGCCGATACCCCTAATCCACCGCGCTCCGACAAAGACACCAACTTTGCGCTCTACGGCCGCCTGAGCGGAAGCTGGACCGTGCAAGGCACTCTACTGCGCAGCGCCAAGACCCAAACGCTTCGTCTCGATCTCACCATATTCACCCCGCGTGATCGCAAGGACAACGTGCTTTTCGCGCGGAGCGAGGCCGAGCGTCTTTCTCAAATCCCCGTTCCCCAGTTACAGCGTGAATCGGAAAAGCGCTGGCGGAATTTCTGGTCGCAGATCCGCCGTCGAGTTCGAGGACCAGGAACTGGAGCGCATCTGGTATCACAACCAGTACTTCCTGGCCTGCTGCCTGCGCGAGGGCAAGGTCGCGCCGGGGCTGTTCGGCAACTGGACCAGCGGCAAGATCGGCACCGCCTGGCACGGCGACTACCACATGAACTACAACACGCAGCAGGTCTTCTGGGGCGTCTTCTCCAGCAACCACGTCGAGCAGCATCTGCCCTACGTCGAGCTGTGCGAGAACCTGCTGCCGCTGTCGGAATCCTACGCGCGCGAGAAATTCGGCTTGCCCGGCGCCTTCTTCCCGCACTCCGCCTATCCCGTCCCCAGCCAGACCATTCCCTACCCGGTGCCGCCCTGGGGCTACGAAATCTGCGAGACGCCCTGGACCGTGCAGAGCCTGTGGTGGCACTACCTTTACACCCTCGACAAGGATTTCCTGCGGCGCGTCTACCCGCTCCTGCGCGCCGCCACCCGCTTCCTGGTGGCCTACGTCAAGCAAGGGCCGGGACGGCAAGTACCACATCATCCCCACCGTCTCGCCGGAGAACTGGGGCTTCACGGTGGACTTCCGCCTCAACAAGGACTGCATCATGGACCTGGCGCTCACCGGATTTGTGCTGGAGGCCGCGGTGGAAGCGTCAAAGGTGCTCAATGAGGACGCCGCAGGAGCGCGCCAGGTGGGCCGAAGTGCGCGCTGATCTTGCCCCTTACCCCAAAGCGCGCGGACCCTTCGGCGAGGTCTGGCTCGATGTGGTGGATGCGCCCAGCGAATACGTGTACAACGTTCCGGTCACCCTCGCCCCGGTATTCCCGGGAGAGCAGGTGGGCCTCGGCCTGCGCGAAGACCAGCTCGACATCGCCCGGCGCACCGCACGGACCGTGCGCCTGGAAGGCGGCAACGACCTGGTCTATCAGCCCCTCATTCGCGCCCGCCTGGGCCTGCTCGACTTGGACTGGTTCAAGCGGGAGGTGCGCTATTGCCTGCCTGCCCAACGGCGTGGCGAACGACCGCGTCCGCCAGATCGGCGGGCGCTACCGGGATTCCACCGACTACGACTTCATGATGCGCATGGGCGTGTGGACCGAGAACCTGTCCCTGCCCGCCGTCCTCAACGAGTGCCTGCTCCAGAGTTACAGCGGCGCCATTCGCCTCTTCCCCAACACGACGCGCCTGGGCCGCGCCCGCTTCCGCAACCTTCGCGCCGCGGGCGCCTTCCTGGTCAGCGCCGCCTGGGACGGTCAGGCAGTCAGCGGCGTCACCATATTCAGTGAAAAAGGCGCACCCGCCCGCCTCGCCAATCCGTGGGGCGTGACCGAAGTCCGCGTGACCCGCATGAAAGACAACCAGCCGGTCCCCGTCCGCAAGGAAGGGCAGATGCTGCTGTTCCCCACCCAAGCCGGCGCCCTCTACCGCGTCGAGCGGGCTTAGCGCGTGGTTTCACAACTGCGCCAACGTATTCGCCCGGGCGATTGACGGATCGCTGGCGACACCGCGTCGTCCGGTCACAGGACCGCCCCTCGGCGCGTAGCATTCTTTGCGAGTGGGCGAGCATTCGTCCAGAATCGGTCCAGCGCGAGGCGGAACGTAGCTGACGACTCAGCGGCACCCGCGCAAGCAACCGTTGTGATATGCTGCCCACGTGGACCGCCAGCCTCAAGGCCGGGAATCTGGGAGGAATACAATGCCCAAGCTTCAATTCTCCTGGCAAGTGGCCTTGACGACAGGAGACCCGCATGCCGGATGACAGAATTTATTCCGTCCCACTGAAAGACATTGTGCTCTCCGACGGCAATGTGCGCCAGACGGAGCCGACCAAAGACCTGCAGGAACTCGCGGACAGCATCAAGAGACATGGTCAGCTTCAGGCAGTCGTCCTGATCGGCGAGTACGGGAGGCCCAAGTACCATTTGATCGTAGGCCAGCGTAGGTTCCTAGCCCACAGAGACATCCTCGGCGCAGACGAAATAAAGGCGACCTTTGTCAAGAAGATGACGGACACGGAAGCGAAGGTCTGGTCGCTGGCGGAGAACATGTGCCGCGTCGAACTGGCATACAAGGATGCCGCCGACGCCATCACAGCCCTATACAAGGAGTTCGACCGGAACGACAGGAAGGTTGCCAAAGAGACCGGACTCTCACTCTCGAGGGTCCGCCGGTACATTTATATCGAAGAGCGCGCCTCGGAGAAGACCAAGCGGAAACTGCGGCAAGGGACGGTTAAGCCCGTTGACGTCCAACGTGCGCTGCGAGCCGCGTCGGACGATATCGACAAAGCCGATGAGCTTCTGGAGCGGATGAAGAAGTTCGATAAGTATCAGAAGCAGCGGATGGCCGATTATGGGCGGCAGAACCCCAAGGCATCGGTCACGGAGATCGTAGCGAAGGCGGAGCAACCGACGGTTGAACGCCAACTCCTCGTCAAGCTCCCAGAGCGGGCACGGAGCGGCTTGGCTGCCGCCGCGAAAAAGATGTCCATGGAGCCTGACGAAGTTGCAGCGAAGGCGATTGAGGAGTGGCTCTCCGCCCAGGGCTTTATCTAATGGCCGCAGAGAACCGTCGATCTCTTGGGCAGAGAGAGCAGTCACAGCTTGACGACGCCCTAGCAGCTTTGCTTGCCAGCACGAGAAGGACGAAGCGAACTCTAAACCTGATTGAGGTCAACGAGAAGCTTCGCACGGCCGTACGATTGCTCCGTAGTCTGCGCGCTGTGGCAGATGCGCTCGGGTTGTCCGACGAGACAGTGAGACAGTTCAGCCGAATCGAAAAGCTTTCACCCGATGTCAGAGAACTCCTGGAGAGCGGCCAAATCACCGGCATGGATCTGGCTGATCGGCTGAGTCGCCTTCCGCCGGTGGACCAGCACGCGATCGCAGCAGCGGTAGTATCTGGCACTCTGGACGCGCGCGACGTGCGCGCCGCTCTCGCTTTGCGCAAGGCGATGCCCAAAGCGCCTGTGCAACAACTCATTCGGCGAATCCAGCGGTCGCGGAACATAAAGGAATACGTGGCCGAGTTTCTCACGCCGCACCCAACCGCGAGTTCCACCACGCTGCTGAGGCGGCTGTCCCGTGTACTCGGCCGCCGTGAGGTTCGAGGCCTCGAAACGGGCAATGTCGTAGGTCGGGTGTTCTTGACTGCGAAGGGCAAGAAAGCGCTCGAACACGCAGCGAGGAAGGAACGGGTAACAAAGCGTGAATTGCTCCAACGCCTGATTGACGGAGAGGTGACGCAGCGTGCCGGCCGCTAGCACATCTCTTTCAAAGAGGCAAGGCGTAGCCGCGATCCTCCGGATCGCCCGCTTCCAGCGGCTTTTCGGTGACCTGAAGACATGGCGGATCAGTGACGACCTGAAGGTGCTGGAGGCGGCAAAAGGGTCAGCACTTGTCCTGCCGTTCGTTAAGGGGTTGAGGCTGTCCGCCCAGCTGACCTATATGCTGCGGACGGAACTGTCCCAGACGGACGTGGAGGTCGACTGGGGACACCTTTTGGATAACAAAGGCGAGTCCTGCTCGCCCGAATGCGACATCATCATTCATTTTAGGGGACACGTAGACGAGTGGGATGGCAACACCCGACCGGTCATGCACTTCAAGTTCGTCAGTTGCGAGCGTGCACTTGCGGTCATTAGCTGCAAGTCATATGCTAAGGATGTCGACGCGGAGTACATCCAGAAGCTGAAACCGTATGTCAAGCATGTCTTCCTATTCGCGGAGTGCTGCGCACCTAATAAGGTGGCTTTGCTACGAAAGAAAGCAAGAGCCGCTGGCTACGCCGGCTTTGGTTATCTGTATGCCTTTGACGAGAAGCGGGCCGAATACATCCATGATGAAAAGGAATGGCTCGATTTTCTGGATGCCGTCGCATCGAAGATCAAGAAGGCCGTGGCGGCAAGATGACTGAAAAACAGGGCGACGGCAAGCGGCCGCGCCCCCGCTCCTTCGACGAGGCATGGGCAGAGGCCGCGCTGCTGGTGGCTTCGAAGGGCTTGCGCGGCCTCACTGTGAAGTGCCCGGTGTGTCGCCGAAAGGGAACCGCGTTTCCCAGGTGGGTCAGGGGCCTCGGTGAGAAGCCGCTGTATATCTGCCACGTTGATCGTAGGGGCTGCCTTGGTGCCTGCCTGCTGAGCAGGGAGGACGCTTCACGGGTGAAGAAACACCTTTCCATTTTCGGCGAAGACGTGGTGAAGTTGATCCGGTTAGGACGCCCCTTCGCGCTGTTCAGCGGTGGCAAGGATAGCTTGTGCTTAGTTGCTCGGATGCGCAAACTTGCGAAAGGCGCGAGACGCGACCTGACCGTCATTCACGCGGAGACCACCGCGGGATTTCCCGAGCTGGAAACTTATGTTCGAACAGTCTGTGCCGAGTGGGGCGTTTCCTTGGCGGTTGTGCACCCACATCGCGACTTTTTTGAAACAGCGAAGAGGTGGGGAATCCCCAGTCCCCGCTCACGGTGGTGCTGTGAAACGCTGAAGGTGGCACCGATGAGGCGGTATCTGCAGACAATCGAGGAACCCAAAGTGATCTTCGACGGGATTCGCGCAGCGGAGTCGACAGATCGGGCGAAATACACGCCAGTGTGGTATCACCCTACCTTCAGATGCATCAGCGTAAGCCCAATTTTTTATTGGTCAGATGAGCAAGTCAATCACTACATCCGCCGAGAGAACTTGCCTGAAAGCCCCGCTGTCAGGCTAAAGATCTCCGCGGAATGTTGGTGCGGGGCATATCAGTCCAGAGATGATTTCGAGGCACTGCTGAGCGTGCACCCTGAGATATTCGACAAGCTGTTGGACGTCGAGAACGCCCAGAACGGAAAGTACACCTTCCTCTTTGAGAAAGGGCAGCAGGTGCCGCTCGTGCAGCTTAGGATTGCACCAAGCTCCGACCTCAGAGGCCCGTCGGCCGCATGTCGAGAAGAAGCCTCTGGAACGGATGCGAAGCCTCATGCCGTCGATTAGCGGAAATGTTCCTCAGGCAGAGCGAGTGTGGTTCCGGTTTAACTCGGTAGTCACCTACAGCTTTTCACGGGCTGCCGGCGATTGTGCCTGGATTACGACCCACTGGGAAGCTAGCCGCAGCCCCACCGCGGGTAAGGGCCACGGCTTGCCATGTGGCGCTCGCAGAATACGGGCGTGAACCTCTGGAACCGTGTACTTAACCAGACTGACAGGCTTCAGTTCGCCGGCCGTTCCCGAGCTGGGAACTCCTGCGAGTCGGTGCGGGCGCGCGTGAGGATCTGCTCTATCTTGCCCACGATATCGCGGTGCTGGGCCGCGATGTTGTTCTTTTCGCCCAGGTCCGTCTTCAAGTCGTAGAGTTCCAGCGGAGCCTTTGTGCCGAAACGCACGCCCTTCCAGTCCCCCATGCGCACGGCCTGGTGGAAGCCGCTCTCGTGGAACTCCCAGTACAGGTACTCGTGGCTTTTCTGCGGCTTGCCCAGCAGCGCCGGCAGCATCGAGATGCCGTCGGTGCCGGGCGGCGGCGGGACGCCGGCCAACTCCGCGGCGGTGGGCAGGAAATCCCAGAAAGCCCACACTTGGTCGCTCACCTGGCCCGGCTTGATCTGGCCCGGCCAGCGCGCCAGCATCGGCACCCGAATGCCGCCCTCGTACAAATCCCGCTTGATGCCTCGTAGCGGGCCGCTGCTCCGGAAGAACTCCGCACTGTGCCCGCCCTCCCGGTGCGGGCCGTTGTCGCTGGTGAAGATCACCAGCGTGTTCTCCTCCTGGCCGGATTTCTTCAGTTGAGCCAGAAGCTTACCCACATCCGCGTCCATGCGCGTGATCATGGCCGCGAAGTTCTTCTCCGGCTGCGGCCAGTCCTTGGTGGAATAGGGCGCGTCGCTGGGCACCTCCATGCCGTTGCCCGTGTCGCGGCCCATCTCGTTGTTGGCGTGCGGAATGGTGTAGCAGACGTGCAGGAAGAACGGCGCCGCCTTCTGCCGCTCCAGGAACTTCAAGGCCCGCTCGGTGAACAGGTCGTGCGCGTATTCCTGCTTCTTGGCCCCGAAATTCCCGCGCAGCAAATAGGCGCTGTTGTTCTCCAGCAGATGCTCGGGGTAGTAGTTATGCGCGTGGGTCTGGCTGAAGAAGCCGAACCACTCGTCAAAGCCTTTAGCCAGGGGATAGCCGGTCGATCCCAGGCCGCCCAGCGACCACTTGCCGAACAGGGCGGTGGCATAGCCGGCCCGCTTGAGCAGCTCGGTGACGGTCACGTGCTGAGGCCGCACGGGAAGATCCGGGTACTGGTTTCCGCGCACCCAGGCGTGGCCGGTGTGCAGGCCCGTCATCAGGCAGCAGCGCGAGGGCGCGCAGACGGTACTGCCCGCATAGGCTTGCCTGAAACGGATACCTTCAGCCGCCAGGCGGTCGAGGTTCGGCGTCGCGATACGCTGCTGGCCGTAGCAGCCCAGGTCCCCGTAGCCGAGGTCGTCGGCCAGGATAAGCACGAGGTTGGGCTTCGTCTGCCGGGGCTGGGCGTTTAAGAGCGCGCCCGCCGCCGCTCCAAGGAATTCTCTGCGGTTCATGTTTTGAATCCTCAGTATATGAGATACGGCGGCGGTTGTGACGTGGCTGAAATCAGGGAAAGCCGGGAGCAGCGCCGTTCCGCAGCGCTGACAGGGGTCCGGATGCCCTTCTGGGGGCGCCGCTCCCGGTGGCAACTACACGTTTGACTTGGGCTTGGCGGGCTTGTCTTTATCGGCCAACACGAAGTTGACGTGGACCGTGCCGATCACTTCGTACTCGAAGGGTTGGTAGCGCCACTGCCGAACCGCTTCGACCGAGGCTTCCCTCAGAAGCTCCGGCCCGCTCAGCACCTCCACGTTCGTCACCTCGCCCTTTGTGTTGACGGTGATATCGAGTTTCACCAAACCCTGGATCCCCTTGGCCTTGGCCTCGGGCGGATAAACCGGTCTGACCTGGCTGACGAGTCTGGCGGACAGTTCCGCCCCGCTCGTCTTGCGCGGCTGGGCCAGCAATGTCCCTGTGGTCGCGAGAAGAGCACACAAAGCCGTCAGGTAATGAGTCCATCGAACTTTGAACATCGAAATCCCCTTTCACCTTCGATAGACCCCAGCCCCCGCCATAAAGTTCCCGGGCGGGGGCAACGATAATCCAACTGAAGGTACTATAATCACCTCAACGGAGATTGAGCATGAGAAAAGCGATCACAACTCTGCTTCTGGTAGCCGGCTCCTGCCTCGTGATATGGGGTCCCCATCAGGCTTGCAGCGGGCAAGGATCGAAGGACTGGGTCGCGCGTAAGGATGCGGGCTTCTCGGTGGAAGTCCCGCGCGGATGGACCGTGCGCGTCGAGCCCAAGTGGGGGCGCCTGGAAATCCAGGGCACCGCTCGCGAGCAGTTGATCGTCTGGCCGGTCTTCGTTCCGGGCCCGCTGAATACGGCCGCTGCGCCATCGGTGCTGGCCAAGCTGGCGGCAGGTTTGTGGCCCGATGCCCGCTGGGAGGCGGCGCAACCAGTGAGCACGGTCGCCATCCGGGCCCGCGGGCGCGCCGGAGACCGCCTGGCCCTCTGTGCTCTCACCTGGGTCGCCAGCCCTAAAGGCAGCGCCGGTTATCTCTACGCCGTGGCCGCTCCCGAAGCCGGTTACCGGCTACTCGAGGACACCCTCGCGAGAGTTCTTCAGAGCGTACGGGTCACGGGGGATCCATCGGGCGCTCAGCAGCCGTCGCTCAATTACGTGAGATGGCAGGATCCGCGGGAGAACGCCTTCAGCGTGGAGGTACCCACGGGATGGAAGATGAGCGGCGGTTTGTTCCGCTTCGCTTCCGTGGACACGCGCTTGGCCTGGGAATTACTTTCGCCCGACGGCCAGATACGGATCACCGGCGGCGACGCCGAGCTGCCTACCTTCAGCCTGCCCAGCCAGACGCTGGCCGTGGCCGGGTTCCACGAGGGGCTCCTGGTACTCCCCCGGTTACGGCCTCAAAATGCTGGTGCAGCGCTACCTGCCAGGCGTGGCGTTCGCCCGCTGGTATGTCACGCAGAAGGCCGCGCGGAACTGCGCGGAACTGACCTTCACGGAAACTCGCGAGCGGCCGGACGCCGTGCAGGCCATCAACGCCGTCCACAGGCAGTCCGGAAGCTACGTCTCGACCATCCTGACCGCGGGCGAAGTGGCGTTCACCTGCCGACAGGGCGACCAACCGGCCAAGGGTTACTATTTCGCGGGCACGCAGTTGACGCAGAGCCCCGGATCCGGCATTTGGAACGTCGAGTATCTGTGCGGTTTTGTGGCCCCCAGCGACAAAGCCGCGCTGGCGCAATCCGTGCTCAACCACGTCGTCCAATCGGGTCAGACCAACCCGCAGTGGGCCGCCACGCAGCAGAACATCGCCGCCAACACCTCGCGGATCGTCAGCCGCACCCAGGAGGAGGTCTCGAGAATCATCAGCGACACGTATTGGAACCGGCAGGGGGTCATGGATGAGCTGAGCCGGCGCCGCTCCAACGCCACCCTGGGAGTCGAGGACGTGATCGATCTGGCAACCGGGCGTGAGATCAAGGTGGAGAGCGGCTCGAATCACTATTGGATCGACCACCGCGGCACCATTGTAGGCACCGAGACCGACACCCGCCCCAACCTGGATTTTCGCCAGTTGATTCGCCTGCCGTAGGCAATGCCTCAGAAGCTGTGACAAAATCCCAGGGCCGGTCGCGGACCTGCCCGGACTTCACGCCACTTAGTCAAAGCCTGGCGGACTCGAGGGCCTACTTGGCAATCCGCAGGGGCACCTTCACCAGCAAGGGATCACCGGGTTTCACCTGGAGGCGATACATGGTCTGAGGCAGAGGTTCCTCGTAAGTCAGCAGACGCGTTTCCGCGAGTGCCGCTTGCTTCTCGGCCCTGGTATAGGGCTTTCCTAGCTGGCGGCGCGCTTCCAATCGTTCGACTTTGGCGCCCCAGCTCCTCTCCCAGGCCTGCACCTGCGCGGGGCTGAGTTGGATGGGGTTGCGCTCGATTTTCAGGTCCGGGAGGCGATTTGGAGTCACCAACAGGATTAACACTTCCGCCACCTGGTCGGGCCGGGACATTGGAATAGTGAGGTAGCGGTGCTGAGGGGCGCACCACGACTCCCTTGCCTGCTAACATTGACACCAGAGGGCCTATGACACTCGACGAGCTTCGAGCCGCCAAGCGCGACACAATCCTTGCGATCGCTGCCAAGCACGGCGTGACGAGCATTCGTGTGTTTGGCTCCTTCGCTCGTGGTGAGGCACGCGAAGACAGCGATTTGGACCTGTTGATCGAGGCAGGCCCAAAACGAACTCCGTTCTTCCCCGGGGGGTTCCTCGCTGATCTTGAAGATGAACTGGGACGAAGGGTTGACATCGTTGAGGAGAGCGGCCTCCACCGCGTGATTCGAGATCGTGTGGTCAGGGAGGCGGTGCCTCTGTGAGGGAAGACCGGCTCTACATCGAACACGTGCTGGAATGCATCGAGCGCATCGAGGAGTATTGCCGGGAAGGCGAGGCTGTTTTTCTCGGGAGCGGATTGATTCAGGATGCCGTCTTGCGCAACCTCCAGGTTCTTGCGGAATCGACGCAGCGGCTGAGCCGAAGCCTAAAGGCCGCACATCCTGAAGTTGAGTGGCGGGAGATCGCAGGTTTCCGTAACGTGTTGGTACACGAGTATTTGGGAATCAATCTGAAGCGGATCTGGGAGATCGTCTCTCTCGACTTACCGCGCCTGAAGGCGCAGATGGAATCGATCTGTCAACGGCTCCCGGATTCAGAGTGACGGGGAGGGACTGCCTCGCACGCGTGCAGCCATAACTGAAGAGGCGGCAGGGCGCAACGGTCAGCTTGCGGCCCCGCAGTTGCTTGGCACGCAGTAGGTCGCGGTCACCAAGTACGAATCTTGATGCAACCTACTTGGCAATCCGCAGGGGCACCTTCACCAGCAAGGGATCACCGGGTTTCACCTGGAGGCGATACATGGTCTGAGGCAGAGGTTCCTCGTAAGTCAGCAGACGCGTTTCGGTCTGCGCGGCTTGCTTCTCGGCCCTGGTATAGGGCTTTCCTAGCTGGCGCCGCGCTTCCAATCGTTCGACTTTGGTGCCCCACTTCTTCTCCCAGGCCTGCACCTGCGCGGGGCTGAGTTGGATGGGGTTGCGCTCGATTTTCAGGTCCGGGAGGGGATTTGGAGTCACCAACAGAATCAACACTTCCGCCACCTGGTCGGGCCGGGACATTCGCATGGTGAGATAGCGCGGGTTGTCCTCCGGCCCGGGAATCTCGATCAAGCGGCCCGCGGCGACTTTGTTGTTGCCGCCCCGCACCCGCCGAACGGGAAAGAGCAGGTATGGAGCGCCGAAGGCGCCGTCGGCGTACTGCTCGCGGTCAATCACGTAGAGGTAACCGCTGCGAGCTGATTCGACCGCCACGCGGACTTTCTGCCCCTCGGAGAGTGTGGTGTCGGCCGCGATGCGCACTGGGGTCCATTCCTTAACAGCATCCCCGGCCGGAATGCGCACTTGCTTGTCGTCGTCGGGTCTGGACTCGCGCAAGCGCCAGATCGTAACGCCTACCATAGCGTCCCCGGCTCCTGGGACTGCTTTGGCGGTGAGGGGCGAGGAGGGCCGCAGCCGGCGAAACTCGTTGTTCCAAAGTTGGCGCGTTCCTTCCTCAGGTTCAGCTTTCGTGCGGGTTTGCTGGGCCAGCGCGCCGAAGTTCCATGCCCAGAATGCCACTATCAATGCCGCTGATCTCGTTGCCATAACCTTCACTTTCAGTGATGTTCCAGCTTGGTGAGCTTTACAAGAATATCCCCTCGGCCCCGAACGTAGGTTCTCTTGTTTACTTCGTCCTTCTCCACCAAGGGTGGAAGCGCCTGATACTTGTCCAGGAACGTTCGGATGGTTTGGATTCGACTGGGATCGCGAATAGCGCCCTGATCTTGCGCTTGAGCAAATGCTTTGGCGGCCTCCAGCTCAGGGACACTGCCGCGGGCCCAAACCAGCCACATTTTTTCAGTTCCCTCCTGCTCGTCGAAAACAATCCAATCCTGCCTGGGGATTTGGATGACCTGGTGGGCGGCGATGGATGCCGATTGGCCCTGGCCGGGAAACAGGAGATTGAAACTCGGCAGACCTGCGTTGGGCACAGGCCCCTCGTTGAGGATGTACAGGTATCCTGGCTGCGGGCTGCTGATGAGGAGCCGAATCTGGAAGTCCGCCTGAAAGATCATCTCCCCGGGCAGCGTGAAAGGCGCCCCTACGGGTTGTCCGTTTCGGGCCTTCTGAACCGCAATCGAGTAACTGAAGCTGCGCTCGGGCTGGGCCGGCGGGGCTTGCTTGGATCTGAGGATGACGCCGAGCAGGATGGCTGCCACAAAAACAACCGTCAGAGCGATGACACCGGCAACCACCGCGCGCTTCTTCTTTCTTGTTTCGACGCCGGCGGTTTCGGCAGGCTGGCTGGGATGGAGCGCTGAGCTGCCGGTCAGGGCGCGTACGAACTGTTCGCCGAAATCTCGCGCGTGCGCGTATCTGGCATTCGCATCGAACGCCAGCGCCTTCAAGATTGCCTCCTGCGCGGCCAACGGCAGGTCAGGACGCAATTCCACCGGCTTCACCTTGATTCCTTCCTCTTGCGCCTGGTACAGCTCGACCAGGGTGCCCGCGTGGAAAGGCAGGTCTCCGGTCACCAGTTCGTACGCGATGACGCCCAGGGCGTAGATGTCACTGGCCGCGGAAGGTCTGCCGAGCAGTTGTTCCGGGGCCATGTAGGGGCCCGAGCCGGCGGTGCCGGTCTGCCCGGTGGTGGCGCCGGCCTGCGACTCCTTCACGGTGGCGATGCCGAAATCGATGATCTTGACCAGTTCCTCGCCGTCCCCCAGATCCTGAAGCATGATGTTCTCCGGCTTCAGGTCGCGGTGGTAAACGCCACGATCGTGCGCAGCGTTGAGCGCCTGGGCGATGCGCCGGACGATCTGGGCGGTGCGCTCCAGCGGCAACGGCCCATTGCGAAGCACCGAGCGCAGCGTCGCGCCAGCCACGAATTGCATCACCAGGAACGGTCTGCCGTCCGGCATTTCGCCCGAATCCAGTACTCCCACGATGCCGGGGTGATCCAGGCGCGCCAGGGCCTCGCGCTCTTCGCGGAATTTCTTGCTGAACCATTCGCTTTGCCCCGGGGAACGTTCCCGGAGGACCTTGACCACAACCGGCCTGGAGTGCAGCAGCTCATCCCGCGCCAGATAGACTATGCCGAACCCGCCCCGCCCGAGTTCTTTCTCGATCCGGTATCGGTCCTTGACCTTGGCGTGGGCCGGGCCGGCTTCCGTGATGGCGGTAGCGTCCGCGCTGGCGGGCGGCGCCGGGCGCCGGCAGTCTTCTCCTCGGGCTGCCCTTCATCGGCCATGGCAGAACGCCTGCTATTGTAACGCTACTTCGCGTGGTAGTTGGGATAGGGCGGATGCTTGGGCTGGGGTGCCGGATTCTTCGCCAGCTCCGCCATCACCACTTCGACCGCCTTTTCCAACTGTGGGTCGTGGCCCTGGCGCAGGGCCTTGGGGTCCAACTCGACCTCGATGTCCGGGGCCACACCCTGGTTCTCGATCTCCCACTGGCCGTTGGGATTCCAGATCAGCGCGCTGGGAGCGGTTACGGTGCCGCTGTCCATCAGGTCGGGATAGCCGGTGAGGCCGACCACCCCGCCCCAGGTGCGTTTGCCGATCAGCTTGCCCACGCCGAAACGCCGGAAATACCAGGGCAGCAGGTCGCCGCCGGAAGCCGCATATTCGTTGATGATCATGACCTTCGGCCCGAAGATCGCTCCCTGGGGCTGGATATGGTCCGCTCCGTCGCGCGCCGTGGCCAGGCTCATCATGGGCCGCCTGAGGTACTCGATGATATCGGTGGCAAGGTGGCCGCCGTGGTTGAAGCGATCATCGATGATGGCGGCCTCCTTGCCTACTTGCGCGAAGAAGTAACGGTGGAAGCTGGTGTAGCCGCCGGAACTGGTATCCGGCATGTGGATGTAGGCGACGCGGCCGTTGGTCATCTGGTCCACCTTGCGGCGATTGTCTTCGATCCAGGCCAGACGGCGCAGCCGCCAGTCGTCGGCAATCGGCGTTACGGTCACTTCCCGCGCCTTTGCGCCTGAAGGATCGGGGCCTACCTTCAGCACAGCCTGCTTGCCCGCCGCGCCTTCGAAGAAACTGTAGATGTTGTCGGCGGCGCGCAGCTCGCGTCCGTTCACCGCCAGCAGGTACTCGCCCGCTACCACGTTGACACCGGGCTGGGTCAGCGGCGCCTTCAGGTCCGGATTCCAGTTCTCGCCGTTATAGACGCGCGTGAAGCGGTAGCGGCCGTTCTCGATCCTGTAATCCGCGCCCAGTAGCCCGGTCTCGACGCTTTTCACTTCCGGCGAATCGCCGCCGCCTATGAACATATGACTGACCGACAATTCGCCCAGCATTTCTTCGAAGAGGTAGTTCAAATCGCGCCGGGACGCGAGGTTCTCTAGGTACGGCTCATAGCGCTTCTCGGCAGCTTTCAGATCCAGGCCGTGATAGTTCGTGTCATAGAAGAAATCGCGCTGGAGACGCCAGACCTCGTGATACATCTCGTTCCATTCGGCGTGCGGGTCCACGCGCACTTCGAGGCTTTCGGTCTTGAGCACGCCTTTGCCTGACTCGGCAGGCGGCGGTTCGGTGGTAATTACCCAGCGGTCGCCTTGCTGGTACAGCATCTTCTCACCGCTCGCGGAGATTCGGAAGCTGCGCACGCCATCGATAGCGACGTCGGACTTCCGCTTGCTGAGGTCGAAACGGTGGACGGTGAGTTTGGGTTCACCTTCGGGCGCGGCGGGCGCCCGCAAAACCGGCGCTTCGAGCACGTAGAGCATGCCGGCCTTGCCGATTTGGAGCCCCTCGTAGCGCCGGGCAGGCAGTGGCAGAGCCAGAATCCGCTGGCCGATGTTGTCGAAGTCGATCTTCACCACGACGGTCTCGGGCGTGGCCGGCACCTTCTTTTCTCCTGACTCCTGACTCCTGTCTCCTGACTCCTTCTCGTCGTCGCTCTCGGGGGCCAGAGGCGAGCCTTGGTCCTTCGCCAGGACCATCAGGTAGATGCTGCGGGTCACCGGATGGGTGCGGCTGAGAACGTCGGGCTGCTTGGCGGCGCCCGAATCGGTGCTGGCGGTAAAGTACAGGTACTTGCCGTTCTTGTCGAAAACGGGATGCTCTGCCTCACTCATCCCGTCGGTTACCTGAGTGCTCTTGGCGTCCGCGAGCGAGTAAATGAAGATGGCGGTCATGTGGCTTTTCAGTTGCTTGCGGTAGGCCAGCCACTTGCTGTCCGGGGACCAAACGGGGGCCAGATCGCGATCGGACATGTAGTAATCTTTGTCCACCAGGACTGGCCTCTTCTGCTCCAGATCGATGTACCAGATGCCGAGATGATTGTCGAGATACGCGATCTTCTTGCTGTCCGGCGACCAGCGGGGCGCGGAGTAGAAGGCCGGCTTGTCACCGAGGCTGAGCTTCGTCACCTGGCCCAGGCCGCTTTGCTCTCGCAGGTGGAGCGCGTACTCGCCGGATTCATCCGAGAAGTAGGCGATGGTCTTGCCGTCCGGCGACCAGGCCGGCTCGCGCTCGTACACGCCGGGCGAGTTGGTGAGATTGCGCGGGTCGCCCTTTTCGGCTGGCACGGTGATGATCTCGCCCCGGGCTTCAAAGACCGCGCGTGCGCCGCTCGGAGAGAGATCGGGGTGGCGCAGGCGCTTGCCGACATTTACAAAATGCGGCCGCACTTCCGGAAGATCGCCCGCCAGGCGAACTTCGACCGGCTTGGTCTTGCCCGAGCGGAGGTCGTAGAGATGGAGCGAGCCGAACTGCTCGTAGACGATGGCGCCCGGGCCTGCGGAGGCGGACTTGAAATCGAGTCCACGGTTGAAGGTGAGCTGCCTGACCTGCCGGCTGCGCGTGTCATAGGAGAACAGCGAGACCGGGCCGTTGCGGTCGGAGAGGAAGTAGATCGTCTCACCCACCCACATGGGGTTGAAGTCGTTCGAGTTATCACGTGGAAGCGCAACTACACTCGAGTCGGAAAGATCGGCGATCCAGATTTTCTTCGTCTGCCCGCCCCGGTAGCGTTTCCAGGCCTCTTGCCCTTGGGGGACCGGAACGTAGGCCAGGTGCGAGCCGTCCGGGGAGTAGGAACCTTCCAGGGCAATGGGGAGAGGGATTTCGTCCGGAAATCCGCCCTCCATCGGGATCGTGTACAGCATGGGGAGCCAGCCGTCCATGGCGGCCGAGCGAGTCGAATTGAACAGCACACGCTTGCCGTCCGGGGACCAGCCCACCGCCCGGTCGTCGCCCGGATGATAGGTCAGGCGTTTCGGGGCGCCGCCGGAGGCCGGCATCACGAACACGTCCACGTTGCCGTCGTATTCGCCGGTGAAGGCGATCTGGGCGCCGTCCGGCGAGAAGACGGGATCGGTCTCGACGCCTGGCCCGGTAGTGAGGCGTTTGGCCTCGCCACCTTCACGGGGAACACTCCACAAATCCCCGGCGTAGGAGAAAACGATCTGGGTGCGACTCAACGCCGGCCTGCGAAAAAGATAGTTGCTTGCCGCCAGCGAGACCGAGGATGCAAAAACGACCAACGAGGTCAACAGCACACCGAGCATAGGCTCTCCCCGAACCGTCAGAGTATACACGAAGTTTGAGGTTAGGATGTGGCGCAGACACCACGGTCAGCTCACCCAGAGCCCATCGCCATCAGAACGAGTAGCGCAGGGCGAGTTGCAGGTTGCGCTCGCCGCTCTTGCTGGTGACTTTCCCGAACGTGGCGCTGGTGGGAGTGGTGCTCGCGCCGCTCCAGGCTGGGTGATTGGTCCAGTTGAAGGCCTCCGCCTGAAGCCGGATTCGCTGGCGCTCCCTGATGCGGAAATACTTCGTCAAACCGATGTTCCAGTTTTGGAAACCGGGCTGCCGGATGATCCCGCGGTTGAACTGCGTGGTGCAGGTGCCGGAAGCGGGCGCGGTGAAGATGGCCGAGCCATCCGGATTCTTGGTACGGAACCAGAAGTTCTGATCGGCGACCCCCTCGGAGAACTTCCGCTCGCTTCCGGTCAGTTTGAATTCGCCGTTTCTGTTCCACATCTGAGGGCCGCTGCCCGGGCCGACGCCGGCGAAGTCGTCCCCGGTCCACACGGTACCGACGCCGCCGGACTGGAACTGTGTGCCGCCGGCGATCTGCCATCCTCCGGCGATCTTGCCCGGCAGCGATTGATCCCGCTTCAGGAAGGGTAGTTCGTAGATGAAGTTGATCACCGCCACCTGCGGAGTGTCGAAACTGGAGCGGCCCCACAGGTTCGAGGCGTCGTAGGAATTGGGCAGAAGGTCGCTGTGCGCGGAGGTATCGTCGTAGGACGCCGAGTAGGTGTAGGCCAAACCGAGACTCAGTCCGGCCGCAAAACGCCGCGTCACGCCCACCTGAAGGCCGTCGTACCTTGACCGGCCGTCGTTGACGGCCATCAGAATGGAATAGTAGCCGCCGTAAGGCCGGAGGTAATTCGGGTTGATCACAGGGTTCTGGATTGTGCCGGGCTGCAACTGGTTGATGTTGACCAGCCGGTTATTATGCACCCCGACACGACCGACGTAACTCAACTCCAGGGTGGTCTGGAGGGGGAGTTCACGCTGGTAGGTAGCGTTCCACGTCCAGGCCTCCGGGTTGGGGAACCTCTTGTCCTCGGTGAAGATCTGGTAAGGGAAGCGGGTGGCGGTGGAGCCCCCGGGGTAGTCCGCGTTTCCATTAGCCACGGAAACCATGGGCTGAAATGGCGCCTGGCCGCCAAGGAAGACGCTATCGCTGACCCCCAGCCGGCAGATGAAGCGGCCGATCCCGGCGCGGATCACCTGCTTGCCGGTCAACTGGTAGGCGATGCCCAGGCGGGGCTGGAAATCCCTTTTGTGGATATCGGCGAACTGCTTGGGGGCCCCGCGGAACAGGTAATTGAATTCACCGCTGTCGGCGATGGGGATGCGGCCCTTGGCCGAGGCGGGCCAGCCGCTTCCGGGGGTCACCATCCCGTTGAACTGATCGCCGCTCAGGATGTTGCCGGTCTTCGGGTCCTGCACCACGCGCTTGCTCGGGTCGTAGAGTGCCGGGTCGAAAACGATCATGTTCCGCCACAAGCTGTAATACGGCTGGATGATGCTGTGCCGGACCCCCAGCTCCAAGCGCAGCCTGGAGGTGGCCTTCCAGGAATCCTGGAAGAACCACTCGTACATGTGGCCCCGGTAAGGCGTGAAGGCCCGCGTGCCGATCTCCGCGTAGGTGTCGAAAAGCCCCAGGGCCGCATTCCCTATGGCCAGGCCAGAGGTCGGAGCGCCGGCGCGGGTATCGGTGAAAACGAACCGGCCGTTCTGGTTGTCGCTGCCGCCCGGCACGCCGGCGGCCAACGGGATCTGGTCGAAATCATTCTGGCCCGCTCTTTCAAACAGAAAGCCAAACTTGAAGGAGTGGTTCTGGATGATCTTGGTCAGGTTGTCGGAGATCTGATAGATCGGTCCCGTCGATTTGGCCGGATACTTGGTCCCGCCCAATTGGGAGAAATTCGAAATGGTGATGGTTGGAATCTTGTTGGGAACTTCCTTGGGGTCCTTAAAGATATAAGGGTAGTTGATGCCGTACTGCGTGCGCTCCGCCCGGCCAGTGGTGAAATCCACGTCGGCGTAGACGCGGTCCACCGAGGCAGAGGCTAGGAGTTCGTTGACCAGAGTCGGGCCGAGGGTCCAGATATAGTTGATCGAAGCAGTCTTGTTCGGACGGCTCCAGATTCCCGGAGTGCGGTCCGAACCCCCGTCGAATGGGCTATAGTAGGAATAGGCGTAATTCAGATGGCGAAGCCGGATTTGGTGCTTGTCCTTCGGGTTGAAATCAATGGATAGTGTGTCCTTGCGTTGGTCAAGCGGATATCCGGCCACCTGATACTGGTTGAAAGTGCCCAGGAGATAGCCAGGGGTAGGCAGAGGATAGGTGCGCAAAAACGCGATGCCGTTGGGGCTCAGCCTGCTGGCCGGAACTACATTGTTGGGAAACGGGCCTCCGGCCGAAGGATCATTGATGACACGCGCCCTCCCGAAGAAAGAATTGCGCGGGTTGAGCAACTCGCTGAAATCCCCTTGGCGCATCGCCGCGGTCGGATCCGTCATACTGTTGGAAGTGTCACGGCGGTAGCGGATCCATTCCTGTCCCCAGAGGAAGAAGAGCTTGTTCCTGTCGCGGTTCCACTTGCCCGGGATGTAGACCGGTCCGTTCAGGTTGTAACCGAACTGGTTGTACCGAAACGGCGCCGGCCGGCTGCTGATCGACGGGTCGCTGGTGCGATTCCGCACCCAGCTATTCGCATCGAGGGCAGAGTTGCGGAAGAACTCAAAGAAATCAGCGTGGAAGTCACGGCCGCCGCTGCGACTGATGATGCGGATCTGCCCACCGGAAGAGCGGCCGTACTCGGCGTTGTAGTTGGCGGTGAGGACCTGCACCTCCTGCGTGCTGTCCACGTCCATTACGCCAATGCTTGCGCCGCCCGAGCGGGTCCGTACGGCTACCGCCCCGTCGTAGTACAGCATGTTGTCCCTGTCGCGCGAGCCATTGATGGAAAACCCGCCGGTAGTCACGGAGAAAACGAATCCGGCCAGTGAGCCTGGGCGGACTACCCCCGGTTTCAACTGGGCCAGGAACAGCGGGTTGCGCCCATTCAATTGGATGTTCAGAATCTGCTCGCGCTCCACGAGCTGGCCCAGCGCCGCAGTGTCCGACTGGAGCCGGGCAGCCGGCGCTACCACCTCAGTCTTTTCGGACCGGGCCCCGACCTCAAGCGTCATGTCAATCGTCGCCGCGATGTTGGAGTCGATCCGGTTCCGGGTCCTTTGCGCGATCTTGAAACCGGGCGCCTCCACGCTGACGGTGTAGGTGCCCGCCGGGACGCTGGTCACGATGTAATAGCCGGAATCGTTCGTCTGAACTCGCCGTTCGATTCCGGTGCTCTCATTACTGATAACGACGGTGGCGCCGGGCACCACGGCCCCCGTTGCGTCTTTCACAAACCCGGAAATCTGCGCCGTATCGGATTGCGCCAGCAGCGCCGGAGGCATGGAGATCAACAGTCCCAGCAGGCACGCTGCCGGGATGATTTTCACACTGATCCGGTTCATGGGATCCCCCTTTGGCCCGGTGGCCCGCCTTCGATCCGGAATTTCCATTATACTTGGACTTATCCGGCGCCCCTTTCGAGGCAGCCTCGGAGGAAGGAGAAGATCGTGAAGCGCGCACTCGCTCTCGTGGTTTCATTGCTGCTGGCGGCTACAATGCTCGCAGCGGCTGACATCAGCGGTAAGTGGAAGGGACAGTTCCAAGGCGGCGACAGCACGCGCGAGCTCGCCTTTGATTTTAAGGTGGCGGGCGAAAACCTGACTGGCGCGGTGACCGGCCTTCGCGACAAGGCCCTCGAGATCAAAGACGGAAAGGTCCAGGGCGACAGCGTCACCTTCTGGGTCATGTCGGAATGGCAGGGCGAGCCCGTTAAGCTCGTCTTCAAGGGGCAGCTTTCGGGTAGCGAGATTCGTTTCACCATGGGTACCGAGGACGGCGGCTGGAGCACCGAAGTGACGGCCAAGCGGGTTTCCTGACCGCCGCACCGTGCGGGGGCCTGCGCCACCTCAGTAACTTGCCAGCGCAGTGGGGCAGGTCCCCGACCTGCCCTGGCATTTTTTCACACCTTCCGAAGCATTACGACGGCATGTCGATCAGTTACAAGATCCGGTGACGAGGAAGGTAGAAGGACTCCTATGAAGCCAATTGTGATGCTGGCCTTCCTGGGCGCGTGGGTCGCGTCTGCACAGAGCGTTTCCATTGAGGACTACCAGCCGAAATCGACGCTGGTAGTGCCACAGCACCAGGTGATGCGTGCCAAGTTCCCGTTCATTGACGCGCACAATCATCAGCGCGGCGGCAGTCCCGAAGCGGTGGACCGCCTGGTGAAAGAGATGGACGCCCTCGACATGCGCATCATGGTGAACCTGAGCGGAGGTTACGGTGAGCGCCTCAAGACCAGCGTCGCCGCTTTGAAGGGGCGGTACCCGGACCGCTTCGTGGTTTTCGCCAGCATGGATTTCAGTGGCATCGACGAACCCGGCTATGGGACACGAGCCGCCGGCCAGCTCGAGCAGGATGTCCGCAGCGGCGCCCAGGGGCTGAAGATCTTCAAGAACTTTGGGATGGATTTGAAGGACACCAAGGGACAGCGCATCCGGGTTGATGATCCCCGCTTCGACCCGGTCTTCGAGATGTGTGCGCGGCTGAAGATCCCGGTGATGATCCACACCGGCGAGCCGCGGGGGTTGTTCGATCCAATGGACCGCTACAACGAGCGCTGGCTGGAACTGAAGCTGTTTCCGGGGCGCGGGCGCCCTCCGGACCGCTATCCGGCCTTTGACGCGCTGATGGCCGAGCAGCACAGCCTGTTCGCCCGCCACCCCAAGACAATCTTCATTGACGCGCATCTGGGCTGGTATGGAAATGACCTGGCCAAACTGGGGAGCCTGCTGGACAGGCTGCCGAACGTCTACACCGATATCTCGGCCGCGGTGGAGGAACTGTGCCGGCAGCCACGCTTTGCCCGCCAGTGGTTCGAACGCTACCAGGACCGCGTGATGTTCGGCAAGGATACCTGGCGCCCCATCGAATACCACACCTACTTCCGGATCTTCGAGACGGCAGACGAGTATTTCGACCACGACCGCAAGTATCACGGGATGTGGAAGGCCTACGGCCTGGACCTGCCCGATGAGGTCCTCAAGAAGCTCTACTATCGGAATGCACTACGCCTCATCCCCGGTCTGAGCGCCGCCGGTTTCCCGAGGTGAAGCCGGCATGGAGGTCATCCCGCGTACGGCTGTGGCCACTTGTACGATCGCCTTTCGTCCCTCGCTCAGCGCACCCGGCATGGAGAAAAACGCATGGATCATGCCCGGATATCGCGTGCAGGTAACGGGCACACCGGCTTGTGCGAGCCGTTTCGCGTAGGCCTCTCCTTCGTCGCGCAAGACGTCGCACTCGGCGGTAATGACCAGGGCCGGCGGAAGCCCGCGCAGATCCGGCGCCAGCAACGGCGAGGCATGTGGATGCGCGCCGTCCTCCAGCCGTGCCAGGTAGTGGGCGCGGAACCATTCCATTTCCGCCCTGGTCAGGTAGTAGCCCTCGGCGAAGTCTCTGTATGAGGGGGTGTCGAACGACGCCAGGTTGGTGACGGGATATATAAGCACTTGCAGAGCCAGCGCAGGGCCGCCTTCATCACGGCACCTCAGCGACACCACCGCGGCAAGGTTGCCGCCGGCGCTGTCGCCGCCCACGGCGATGCCGCGCGGATCGATGCCCAGGCGCCCGGCGTTGGCTGCCACCCACAGCGTGGCCGCGTAGGAATCCTCTACGGCTGCCGGGAACTTATGCTGAGGAGCGAGCCGGTAATCGACTGCCACCACCACGGCGCCAGACCGCCGGGCAATGGCGCGGCAGACCACGTCGTGGGTGTCGAGGTCGCACACCACCCAGCCACCGCCGTGGAAGTAGACCAGCGCCGGGCGCGGCCCCTCGCCTGCGGGCGTGTAAACGCGGAGCCGGATTGCCCCGCCCGGGCCCGGAATTCGAAGGTCCTGGACAGCAGCCACCTGCTCCGGCTCGCCAGCCACTTCCTTCAGGCCTTCCATGGCCGCTTTGCGGGCCTCCTCGGGCGGCAGGCTCTCAAGCGGCGGCGCGCCCTGCGCCTCAATCGCTTCCAGCAGCACGCGAACTTCCGGATCGAGTCTCTCTTTCATAGGACACCAGCATTTCCGTATGCAGATCCGCATTATAACCGCAGAGTCAGCGAATCGGCGCAGAATACCCGATGGACTGGTAATGCCTCAGTTTCGGGGGCCGGATTTGAGATCTGCGTGAACTCGGCCATCTCGGCCAGGCTCAGTCGTTCCAGATTCTGCATGGTGATTGTCATTCACCCGCAGCATTGACCTCCTTGCGCCCTGGCGTCTCAGGCTCATCCTGTATTGGATGATTCTGAGGACTGATGGCTGATGGCTTCCTGCGTTACTGTAGAAGCATGCGCATCGCCGAACTGTTCGAGCCACACCGTTTTCGCGTTGTGGAGAGAGAGATCGAAGATCCCGGGCCGGGAGAGGTGCAGGCGCGGGTGGTGGCGGTGGGCGTCTGTGGCTCGGATCTGCACAATTTCTCCGAAGGCGGGGTCGGCGACACGCCCTGTGTTTATCCCACGGTCCTGGGACACGAGCCGACCGGGACAGTGGTCAAGACCGGGCCGGGTGTTTCCGGATGGGCGCCGGGCGACCACGCCGCCCTGGAGCCGGCCATCTATTGCTACCATTGCGAGTTTTGCCGAGCCGGCCGTCATAACGTCTGTGCCAACCTGCGATTTCTTAGCGCGGCGCCGGATCCAGGATTCTTCCGCGAATACGTAAACCTTCCTGCCCACAACCTCCTGCCGCTGCCGCCCGAACTCGGCTTTCAAGAGGGAACCATTTTCGAGCCTCTGGCGATCATCCTGCACTCGATGAAGTTCGCCTCGCTCGGGTTCGGAGAGACAGCGGCGGTCTTCGGCGCCGGCCCCATAGGGTTGTTGACCATTTTGCTGTTGAAGCTCTCCGGCGCCGGCCGGGTCTGGGCCGTCGAGCCGGTGGCCCACCGCCGGGAGCTGGCCTGCCAGATGGGCGCTGACGCCGCCATTGACCCCCTGGCCATCGACCCGGTCCGCCAGATTCTGGCCGACACCGGCGGGCGCGGCGTGGACGTGGCCATCGATTGCGCCGCCAAAGACGATACCACCAACCAGTGCCTTCACGCCGTGCGCAACGCCGGGCGCGTGGTGCTCACCGGAATCCACGCCGGCAGCCACTTCGCCCTGGACTTCAGCGCCATGCGCCGCAAGGAGATCACCTTCTTCAACGTGCGCCGCTCCAACCACGAATCGGAAACGGCCCTGGAACTGCTGCGTCAGCAGCGCAGGCGCTTCACGCCGCTGCTCACCCATGAATTGCCACTGGATCAAATCCAGCGCGGCTTCTCGCTGTTGGAACGCTATGAGGACGGTATAGGCAAGCTGCTGATCACGCTGTGACCGCTCTCAGAAGGTCTCTCGAAAATCTCTTCGAGCTTTACGCCGGTATCCGTTGTGGCCGAAGTCCTAGCTTTTTCAGTCTTCAATGTTGTAACGCATCATACTTGCCGACCGGGGATACCAGACCCTGGGTTGCGAACCAGTGCTTTGCCTTTTGCCCTTTGCCTTTTGATTTTGACTGCGGCCTGCCTCGCTGTGTCACCCGGTTGAACCAGCGCGTGGATTTCTGAATAGCGAATTCAGTACCCTGATACATGCCACAGGAGAATCCCATGCCCACACAAACTGTGTCGCGCCGTCACTTCTTCGGCAGTTCCGCCCTCGGCTCGGCGGCCTTCGCCCAAGCCGAAATCAAGCCCTCCGATCTGCCCAATCTCACCATCAAAGAGGTCAAGGTCTACGTCACCGACCAGGGTCGTCTCGCCTCCGCAGTGACCGAGAGCGGCATCGAGGGCAACTACACCCTCGGCACACGCTACTGGCACCCGGATTGGAACAACGAGGGATGGCTCGAGTACGCCAAACGCCTGCTCATCGGCCGCAGCGCCCTCGACCGTCCCAAGTTCACCTCCCAGTGGGTCCCGCCAAGACGCCGCCGCGGTCAGAGTTCCTACGCCTCCGCCATCGACAACTGCCTCTGGGACATCCTCGGCAAGGCCGTGGGCCTCCCGGTTTACAAGCTCCTCGGAGCTTACAAGGAGCGCGTGCTCGCCTATGCCAGTTCGCAGCACTTAAAGACCGTGGATGAATTCGTCGAATCGGTTCTGAAATGCAGGGCCGAGGGTTTCAAGGCCTATAAGATCCACCCGCCCTCGGTCGCCCCCGACGGCGGCAGCGACTACAAGCTCGACATGGAGATCTGCAAGGCGATTCGCAAAGCGGTGGGCGATGATTTCTTGCTCCTGATGGATCCGGTCGGCGTCTATACCCGCCAGGAGGCCATCGAGGTCGGCCGCCTGCTGGACCAGTTACACTTCCTCGCCTACGAGGACCCCATCCCGACCACCGATATCGACGGCTACGTCGAACTCTGCCGCGCCCTGGATGTCCCCATCCACGCCGGCGAGTTCATCTTCTCCATTTACGACTACCCCGAATACATCCGCCGGGGAGCGGTCGATGTGCTGCGCTTCATCGTCGATAACGTCGGCGGAATCACCGGCGGAATGAAAGTCGCCAGCCTGGCCGAATGCTTCGGCATGGAGTGCGCGCCGCATAATTGGGGCGACACCCTGGATCACGCCGTCCACTTCCACTGCGAGCTGGCCATGCCCAACAACGTCTTCTTCGAAATGACCGTCCCCCAGGGCGCCTACGATCGTCCCTACATGAAAGACCGCATCCGCATCGCCAAGGATGGCTACGTCTACGCGCCCACCAAGCCCGGATTGGGCTACGAGATCGACCGCAGCGTCCTGGATAACATCACCAGGCGGGTGGAGCGGTAACGCGAGGAAAGCGCCGGATTGCAGGAAATTCGTGCACACTGCAACCATGCGCAAAGTCACTTTGAGCGCTGAGGTGACTGGGTGTATACTGAAGAAAAGCCGGGAGCCAAAATGGAAATCCCGGTGTACACTTCTGATCCGGAGGGGTCGCATGCCCGAACAGACGCTCGGACATTACAAACTGGAGTCGCAACTTGGCGCCGGGGGGATGGGTGTCGTCTATCAGGCGACCGACACCCGTTTGGGCCGGCAGGTCGCCATCAAGTTGCTGCACGAGTTCCGCCTGAAAGACCCCGAGGGGCGCGCACGGTTTGAACGCGAGGCCAGGGTGCTGGCATCGCTGAACCACCCGAACATCGCCGCGATTCACGGGCTGGAGGAAGCCGGGGAAGTGAAGTTCCTGGTGCTCGAGTACGTGCCCGGGGATACGCTGGCGCAACGCCTGGCCAAGGCCGCGTTGCCGCTCAGGGAGGCGCTGGACCTCGGCCGGCAGGTCGCCGACGCGCTCGATGCCGCGCACGAGGCGGGGGTCATCCACCGCGACCTGAAGCCGGCGAACATCAAGATCACGCCCGAGGGCAAGGTGAAGGTGCTGGACTTCGGGCTGGCCAAAGCGCTCGAGGCGGCGCGGCCGGGCGCAGCCGACGCGGAGACCGCCACCCTCACCGCGGAGATGACGCAAGCCGGCGTGGTGATGGGAACGGTGCCGTACATGAGTCCGGAGCAGGCATCGGGCAAGCCGGTAGACCGGAGGACGGATATCTGGGCCTTCGGCTGCGTGATGTACGAGGTGCTGAGTGGAAAACGGACGTTTCCGGGCGATACGACGACCGAAATCCTCGTAGGCATCCTGGACCGGGAACCCGAATGGGACGCTCTGCCGGCCAACACACCCGAGAACGTGAAGTGCCTGCTGCGGCGTTGCCTGACGAAAGACCCGCGCAGCCGCCTGCACGACATCGGGGACGCGCGGCTGGAGTTGGAGGACACGCTGGCCGGACGCGTGACCGGGCCGATGCCCGTGGTGGAGCGGCGCGGGGCGGGCATGCGAGTGCTGGCGGGCGTGGCGGCCGGTCTGCTGATCGGGGCTGCCGCAGTGGGGATCTGGGCCTGGCAGAACGCGAGGCCGGCTGCCCCGCCGCGGGTCGCCCGCCTCAGTTTCGACCTGCCGCAGGGTGCGCGGATCGTCCCGGCGTGGGGCGCAACGGACCTCACCTTCTCGCGGGACTCGAAGACTCTGGTGTACCCCGTCAACTTCCCGCCGCCCAATGTGGCGCATATCCGCCGGATCGACGAACTCGACGGCAAGCCCTTGCCCAACGCGAAAGGTTTTGGGAATCCCCTCTATTCACCCGACAACCGCTGGCTCCTGATGCCCGACTACACTAAACGTCTGCTCGTCAAGGTTCCCCTCAGCGGCGGAGCGCCGGTCCCGATCGCCCCCTTCGACATGCCCTTCCTCGGCGATTGGGGCACGGACGGCCATATTTACTGGACCAGCTCGTTGATCAGCGCGGTCATCAGAACTCCGGAGAACGGGGGCAAGAACGAGCCGGTGACCCAACTCGATCTCGAAAGGCAGGAGCGCACTCACCGCTTTGCGAAGCTGCTGCCGGGCGGAAAGGCGCTGATGTTTACGGTGGCTTCGGGCGAGATCGATTCCTACGATGACGCGCGGATTGACGCCATCGACCTGGCCACAAAGAAACGCAAGGTCCTGGTGCAGGGCGGCACTTGCGCGCGTTACTCGCCCTCGGGTCACATCGTCTACGCGCGAGGCGGGAGTCTTTACGCCGTTGGGTTCGACCCTCGCGCCCTCGAAGTCACCGGGACACCGGTGAAAGTCCTGGACGGTGTGCTGATGAGCACCAACATCGGGAAGGCCTACTTCGATATCTCACCCGCTGGCGACCTGGCCTACGCCGCCGGGCCCGTCGAGAACGGCGAGCGGATCCTCCATTGGGTGGACCGGCAAGGGAAAGCGACGCCACTGCCGTTGCCTCCGCGGTCCTACCTCAATCCCCGGATCTCACCGGACGGCAAGCTACTTGCCGTGGAGGTGGAAGGTCCGAACCACGACTTCTTCACATATGATTTTGCCCGCGGGGTCATGTCCAGGATTACCAACGACGGGACCAGCCACGCTCCCATCTGGAGCCCCGACGGCAAACGAATTGCTTTCCGCACCTGGAAGGGCGGGAAGATGACCCTGGCCTGGATGCCGGCCGACCGGAGCGGGCCTGAAGAAATGATGGTGAACGTCCCGGCATGGCAAAGTGCGGTCTCGTTCTCACCCGACGGCAAGTACCTCGCCTTCGACCAGGTCGCGTTCGAGCCGGAGACCGAGTACGGCGTCTGGATCATGCCTCTGACAGGCGACCGGCAGCCTCGTCCATTCGTCAGGTCCAAGTTCCAAGAAGGCGCGGGAAAGTTCTCCCCCGACGGCAAATGGCTGGTCTATTGTTCCATGGAGTCCGGCAAGGCCGAGGTCTACGTGCAGCCATGGCCTGGTCCCGGGCCGAAGATCCAGATTTCTTCGGAGGGAGGGATGGACCCGATGTGGCGGCGGGACGGAAAGGAGATCTTCTACCGCAACGCTTCCAAAATGATGGCCGTCCCTGTCAGCACCCAGCCCTCTTTTCAAGCAGGCAGGCCGCAGTTGCTTTGGGAAGGAGAATACACCTACGGGCTGAGTTCTTCCTGCGGACTCAGGGGGGTCACCTTCACAAGCTACGACGTCTCCCTCGACGGCCAGCGGTTCCTGATGATCAAAGACAACGATCAGAACATGTACGCCACCAAGATCGTCGTGGTGGTGAACTGGGTGGAAGAGCTGAAGCGGATCATGGCGGAAGCCGGCGGCAAGAAAACATAGAGTGCCTGCCGCGTCTCAGCCGATGGATTGGGCCGGCAACCCGGACTTCTGAAGCAGATGCTCAGCATCAGAGACGATAGTGAAGGAACTACCAAGCGGCCCACCCATGTGGGTGGGAGTGGTGCACCTCACCTGAGCTCATTCCTCGACGACGGTGCCCTGTGCTGCTCAGTGCAGACCTGCAACACGGGCGCACCATCCGAGGCGTCCAGATCCGAAATCCGTTCTTGACCCCGCCCTGAGTGAGATGGCGCCGGGCGACAAGAGCGGTAGCCCGGGCCAGCGCGTCCCGCTCAGTGCCCCCCCAGGGGAACAACGTACACCTGCGCAGTCCCAGTCCGGTCCGACGTGTAGGCCACATAGCGGCCGCTGCGGCTGATAGCCGGGTGCACATGAGCCTGCTTGGGATGTCCCTCCGTCACCGAGGAGTCCGGCCAGCACAGCACCTCGTGCCTCCCCTTCCCCAGATCGATCAAGATGAGCGGATTATCGTTCGGCTTCTGGACATCGGAAACGATGAAGCGGCCGTCGCTTGAGATCATCGAATGCCCCAGCATGTAAATCTCCGAAGTAAAATGGGTCTGCCAGTCGCTGCCGTCGCGCTTCATCGAACAGATGCTCGCCGGCACCCAGCCGGGCACCTTCTTCTTGTGGAAGTAGAAACGCTCTCCCTTCGCGTCCCAGTACTCATGCGTAGCTCTCCACCCGTACGGCATGGTGAGGTAGGGGCGCAGCTTGCCCGTCCGCAGGTCCGCAATCATGGTCCGCGCCCGCTGATCCATCGGCAGCGACATGTCATTCTGGCGGTCCGGAACCTTGACGTACGTAATCAGGTACGGATCCGCCGGGCAGATCAACATGTGTCCGCCCGTTCCGTTCGGCGTCGAGACAGTCTTCTCGATCCGCCCTGTGCGCAGATTCAACAGCGCTATGCCACCCGGGCTGCCCGAGTAGCCTACCGGGGTGTACTGGCCGTCTGCCGAAAACGAGCGGCCCGCGGAAAACCTCGCCGGCCCCTTGTCTGGCGGCAGCACCGGCTCGCGCTCCAGGTCCACGATGACGCTCGTGCGTCCCGACGCCACCTCTGTTTTCGTCAGCCGGGCCCCGTCGAGATAGACAACGTTCTTCCCGTCCGGATGAATCGAGAAGGACAGGTTCGCCAGGTCTTCGCACCGTGTCAGTTGGCGGTGCTCCTGGGACTGCAAATCGACGCGGTAAAGCTGGTACGCCCCCGATCGGTTCGAGCTGTACACCAGGTACCGGTCATCACCGGTGAATGGCTGGGCTTCGAAATAGCAGCTATGGCTGATGCTGTCCCCGCTGGTGATCTGCCACACCTCGCGCCCCGTGCGCCCGTCCCGGCTCTTACGAACGGGTTCCACCGCAACCAACACGGCCGCCCACTTGCCGGACCGCAGCAATTCTCGGCGCGTCATATACACGGCCTCATCTTGGAACAAGCCTCCCGGCTTGTTCACGCCGGGTACTTCCCCGAGATGTAGCTGCTCAACTGGTGAATCGTCGCCGCCTGCGTCGAGATGATTGAGTTCACCAGGTCGCCGATCGACACCACCCCCACCAACTGCTCGCCTTCCAGCACTGGAAGATGCCGGATGCGATGCGTGGTGATGATCTTCATGCACTCTGCCACCGTGTGCTCCGGAGTCACGGTGATCACAGGACTGCTCATGATCTCCCGCACCGGCGTGGCCTTCGAGGACTTCCCCTTCAGAATGACCTTGCGAGCATAGTCGCGCTCGGAAAGGATGCCCACCAACTTCCCCTCCGATACCACCAGCAGCGCCCCGATGCCTTTCTCCGCCATCAGCGCAATGGCCTGGTACACGGTCGCTTCCGCATCCAGCGACCATACCTGGCTGCCCTTGCTCTTCAGGATCCCACGAACGGTTTCCACCATCACACGCCACCTCTGACAGGAACTCAGTATGACACAGCCCGCGAGTATCTGCCCGACCGGAATCCCGCTGCCCTGGTGCAGGCTCCTGCGCGCACACTGCACTACTGCTGACTCGAGGACAATCCCATGAGCCCGTCCCTTCTAATGAGGCGATAACCCAAGACTGCCGCGATCACCGCAGGGACAACGCCGCAGCCTATGAAGACGGCGTCTCCAGGCATTCGCAGCCATTCGATCAAACGGACAACTTTCTGTGACAGGAACTCCGGGCTGCGCGCATGCCAGTAGCCGTTTTCCAGTACATCCAGCAGTTGAAGCACTCCGCCAGGAAATAAATTAGCGACCACCATCAGCGCCAGCCCCAGGTTCAGTCCCCAAAAGGAGAGTCGGATGTACTTCTCCACTGCCATCCAAGCAGATTCGCTCATGGACTGCCTCAGCGCAAACACCATCAATGCCATGGCCAGCATGCCGAAGACGCCCATCATCGCTGCGTGCCCGTGGTTGGGCGTGAGCATCGTGCCGACCTCAAAGTAGCTTACAACGGGCAGGTTGATCAGAAAACCGAAGACCCCGGCGCCGACAAAATTCCAGAAACCCACCGCCATCAGGAAGTAGAAAGTCCACTTGTATGGAACGCTAACTTCGTGCCCGCAGACATCACACCGGCTGCGGGTGGCCTTGATGAAGTCCCAGGCATCCAGCGTCAGAAGCGTCAATGGAACCACCTCCAGCGCGGAAAAGCAGGCCGCCAGAGCCATGGTGACGGCTGATTGCCCGGTCCAATACCAGTGGTGGCCAGTCCCCACGATGCCGCTTCCCAGATACAGAATCGCGTCCAGGTAGACCACTCGCGCGGCAGTGAGGTGCGACACCACCCCAAGCTTATAGAAGATCACGGCCACCATGACCGTCGCGAAGAGTTCGAAGAAACCTTCCACCCACAGATGGATGATCCAGAACCGCCACATGTCCACCACGGAGAAATGAGTGCGGCTCTGGAAGAAGAGGGCGGGTAGATAGAACACGGGGATGGCAACTGCGGCATAGAGAAACAGCGAGGAGACTTGCCGGGTCTTCGGCTCCCTCCTCGAGGGCGCTAGCGCCCGGGCCAGCAGAAGGATCCACAAGACCAAGCTGCCGGCCAGCAAGACCTGCCATGCCCGGCCCAACTCCAGATATTCCCACCCCTGGTGGCCGAACCAAAACCACAGCTTTCCGACGGCCTGTCTGATTCCGAACATCTCTCCCAACAGGCTGCCCAATACGACCACCAGCAAGGCGATGAAAAGAGCGTTGGCGCCTTTCGCCTGACCCTTGGGCTCCTTTCCCCCGAGCGCCGGAGCAAGGAATAGCCCCCCCGCAACATAGCCCGTGGCGATCCACAAGATCGCCAATTGCAGATGCCAGGTGCGGACAATGTTACTCGGAAACCACGCCGACAGGTCGATGCCGTAGAAACTCCCTGGGTCGGCCCGATAGTGAGCCGTTGCTCCGCCCACCATTACCTGAGCCAGGAACAGTGCCGCCATCACCACGAAGTACCTAAGCGCCACCCGCTGACTCGGGGTGGGAGTCCCGCGCAGCAACTGAGGGTGAACGTGCGAAGACTCACCCTTCCAACCCAAATAGGAGAACCGCCCGAATGCGAACAGGACCAGCCCGGTCCCCGCAAGCAGCGCAATCAGACTCAGGGCGCTCCACAGTATGGCGGGCGTGGTGGGCGTGTTGCCGACCGTTGGATCGTAAGGAAAGTTGTTGGTGTAGGAGTAGGGCTGGCCGGGGCGGCTGGCGACCGAAGCCCAGGCGCTCCAGGCGAAGAAAGCGGTGAGCTGCCGGAGCGCCTTGGGATCCCACACATACTTCGCGGGCAAGCCGGCGCTGTGCCTCGAGTCTGCAAAATACCTGCTCCACGCCGCCGTCTGTTCCTCAAATGTGCGGACCTCCGGCTCCGTCAGCCTCAGTGTTCCCTCCCTCGGGTCGTAACGGTTGACCCGTAGGAGTTGCCCAACTTCAGCGTTCAAAGCGTTTCTCTGAGACACGCTGAGCTGTGCCCCCTCCACGCCGTACCGCTGCTTCCCTATGAGTTCGGTTGCTTGTAGGGAGATGGCGTGCAGATAGGAGGCCGTGAAATCAGGTCCCAGATAGGCCCCGTGACCCCAGATACTGCCATTGTCCATGAGCCCATACTTCAAGAAGACTTCCTGTCCGCTCAGGATCTCCTCTCTGGTGAAGATGGTCGCGCCCGCAGGGCTGACAGCTCTGTCCGGAATCGGAGGACTGTCCGTGTAGGCCTTTCCGGCCAGCCAGATCAGGACTGTGAAGCCGGCTATGATTGTGAGAATGACGCCGTGTTTCCACCACGGCGAGAGTTGCTGGCGCGGGACGTTATCAGCGTCCATAGGTTCTCCTTACGCTTCACCACCCCATGCGGGGTGCTGCCCCATCGCAAACCTTGCTTCGAGTTGCTCGGCCAGCCGCTCGAAGCGCTCATGCGCCTCTACTCCCACTTCGCGTTCAACGGCCTCGAACTTCTCCCCGAGATCGCTCTGATCCTCGGGGGTGAGCACCTTGTCGGCCAGAGGGAATAGCAAGTAGTCCTCTCTCCAGATGTGATTCGGGTAAAAGCCCGCCAGCGCGCGCAGGCTTGCGACCAGCCGCTCCTTCGCCATGGACTCACGTTCCCTGTAGGCCCGGACGGCATCGGCCAACTCCCTGACCATCGCTCTGCCCTTCTGGTGTTCCATCGTCAACCCGCCTAGCGGGCAGCCTTGCGCCGGCACGCCCCGGCGTTCCAGAGCCGGGAACAGAAGAGCCTCCTCCTTGCCATGGTGGCATCGGTCAGCGAAAGTGCGCAGGAACTCCACGATGCTCTCCAGCGTGGCCGCGTCTGCTTCTCCTCCGCCCTCCAGCGCCTCCGCCAGCAAAGCCATGCCGGCCACCACTTTTTGGATCAGCCGATGCTCCGCCTCCAGCGTCTCAGTTACTGTTTGCCCAGTCATTTGACCTCCTTTACCATGGCCATACTTGCACTACGTCAGCTCCACCCTCCGCAACAGGTTGTACCGCAGGTTCCCGAAATTGGGGGCCTTGGCGGCATACTCGCCTTCTTATCGCCCGTATTCCAGGGCCGCTTCGTACATCGCCACAATGTTCTCCGGCGGGATGTCCTGCTGGAGGTTATGCGCCGCGCACAGCACGTATCCGCCGCCCTCCGCCAGGTCCTCGATCCGCCGCCGCACTTCCTGGCGCACCCCCTCCGGTGTCCCGCGGGGCAGCACTCTCTGGTTGTCGATCCCGCCCCAGAATGCCAGCTCGCCCCCGAACTCCCGCTTCAGCCGCCGCGTGTCCATCTCCGCCGCCGCCACCTGGATCGGGTTCAAACAATCGATCCCAACCTCAATCAAATCCCGAATCAGCGCATACACCGACCCGCAGGTGTGATACACGATCGGCTTTCCGTGACGCTTGACCGCATCGGCCATCCGCTTATGCTGAGGCTTGATCATCCTCCGATACAGCCCCGGCCGGATCAGCGGACCTTTCTGCATGCCCAGATCATCGCCGTAAACCACCAAGTCCACGTACTCGCCCGCTTCCTCCAGAGCACCCCTCGCCAGCTCGACCCAATGGTCAACCACCCGCTCCAGCAAACCTTCCGCGAAGGCCGGCGTCATTAGCAGATCGCCTAAGAACTCCCCGAAGCCTCGCAGAAACTGGCACTGGTGAATCGGCCCCACGCCCAGGTTCAGCACTACGGCGTAATCGGTGTTCTGGTGAAGCGCCCTGGCCCGCTCACGCAACCCGCGAAACCGCCCCGGGTCGGAAGGATCCGGCCATCCAACTCTTTCCAGGTCCGCCAGGCTCGGTTCCTCCAAACCGTACAACGGGCCCTTCGTGTGTATATAGTGGCCGCCTGCCGGTCTGGTCCACGTCACTCCCCACTCGTCCACCAGGGCGTCGTCGGAAAGCTGCTGATCGGGTCGCACGTCCGGGTTCCCCAGCAGCACGGCCCGCGCGTCCACGTCGAACCGCCGCAGGATCGCCTCGTCCGGAATTACCGTCGAGGAGCGCTTCGAGAAGGTCGCCGGTCGCGGCTCTGACGGAAAGGCCAGGAAAACGCGCATCCGCTCGAGCGCCCCCACCGTCATGGTGCTGGCGATGGTGGCCCCCAGATCCATCGGCACCCGGTCCGGCTGCTCATGATGGAGCGCCGCTATGATCCGTTCTCGATGCGTCATGCGCGCGCATTCTTCTCTAGCAGCGGCTCGAGGAACCTCCGCGCCGCGGCGATCCGCTCGTCGATGACTTCCGGCGCCATCTTGGCCGCGTCCTCCTTGCCGTCCACCCTTTCAACGGCCAGCGGCCCCCGAAAGCCCGCGCCAAACAGGATCCGGAACATCAGGTCGTGGTCGATCTGCCCAGTCCCCGGAACGGGAAAATTGGCCTCCGTGCGCCCTCCCAAATGATCCTTGATGCAGACGGCCTTGACGTGCGGCGCCAGGTCCGGCAGGTCCGGATCCGGGCGGATCCCCTCATAGAACGAGACATTCCCCGCATCCCAGCAGATCTTCAGCCGTTCCGAGACGATCCGCTTCACCACCTCCAGGCACGCCTTTGCCGTGGCCGTGATCCCCGTGTGCGGCTTGAGAGTGATCGTGACCCCGACCGTTTCGGCATGCTTCACCCCGCGCTCCAGCAGCGCATAGTACTCCGCGCATTCCTGCTCCCAGTCCCGCGCCCGTTTCGGAACGTTTGGAAACTTCGCGTAATACCAGGGGCCGACCCCCACCACCGTGCGGATCCCGAACTCTGCCGCCAGATCCAGCTCCTTCATGTAGGTGTCCAGACCGTCCGGCTTGCGCAGTTCCGTCATCAGGCCCGCGAAGCTCATCGAAGGCTCCAGGCCTTCCTCCTTGAGCAGACGCCGGAGCTCCGCCCGGGCCCCCGGCCCGAGCGCCGGACTGAACGCCGGCTGCCCCTGGTGCGCGTAGTGCAGCATCACGTATTGGTAACCGGCCCTGCGTATGCCTTCCAGCGCCCTCTTCAGCGACTGGCTCCGATAGGGCAGCGTCTGGCAAGCGAGCTGACAGGGTTTCACTGCCCCCGACGCCATCGCCGCCAGACCTGCCGTCTGTGTGAGAAACTGTCTTCTTGTAGCTTCCATCTTGACTCTGAATATACACCCGCCATTCACAGCAATCGTCAATCTTCAATCCCGCAATCGTCAATTCCCCCGAATCCGATCCCATGAACTGGCAGTTGACAAACCCCGCCCCATGGCTGAAACCTGTTAACTGGTACTCCCTCATGAAAATCACTAGCGTTCGGTCCTTCCTGCTGTGCTATCCCTTCCCCGACCCCCTCAAGCTTCCCTTCTATGGCGGCGAACGTACCATCTTCAAGCGCGACGCCATGCTGGTCCGCATCGAAACCGATAACGGGCTGGTGGGCTACGCCCCAGGCCAGGGCAGCGAGAAAGCCCACCTCGCCATCGAAACCAGAATCGCCCCGTTCCTGGCCGGGAGAACCCTGGCCGATCCGGATGCGCTCCGCGTCCTGTTCATGCAAGGCCCCGGCCAGGATCCGGCCCTGGCTAAGATCTATTGCGCGGTCGAGATCGGCCTGTTCGACGTCTTAGGCAAGGCCCTGGGGGTCCCGGTTTCCGAGTTGCTGGGCGGGCGCGTGCGCGACCGCATCCGCCTCTACGGCAGCGCCGGCATGTACATGTCGCCCTCCCAATACGCCCAGGAAGCCGCCGCCATCGCAAACCTGGGTTTCCCCGCCTACAAGATGCGGCCCGCCCTGGGCCCCGAGCAGGATCTCGAAACCGTGCGCTTGATGCGCGAGGCCGTGGGCCCCGACTTCGACCTCATGATCGACGCCCACGCCTGGTGGCGCATGGGAGACCGCAGCTACTCGTTGGACACCGTCGAGCGCCTGGCCCAGGAAATGGCCCGCTACCGCATCGCCTGGCTCGAAGAACCCTGGCCCCCCGAAGACCACGCCGCTTACCGCCGCCTCAAGGATCAGGACTACGTTCCGCTGGCCAGCGGCGAGCACGAACCCAGCGACGACGGCTTCCTCGACCTCATCCAGAACCGCTGCGTCGATTACGTCCAGATGGATATCGTCTGCCAGGGCGGCTACCCCAGCGGCCGCCTCCTGCTCACCGAGATCGCCCGCGAGGGTCTGCGCTTTGCCTTCCACAGTTGGGGCACTGCCCTGGAAGTCATCGCCGCCGCCCATCTGGGCATCTGCTGGCCCGAGCTGGTGGCCGAATGGCTCGAGTATCCCTGCTACTCCGCGCCTTCCCGCCCCGGCATGTATCCCTTCCCCCTGGCCGAGGAGATCCTCGATCAGCCCCTTGAAATCCAGGGTGGCCATCTCATCGTCCCCCGTGAGCCCGGCCTCGGCGTCCAGATCGACGAATCGGTCATCCATCGTTACCCCTGGGTCCCAGGCCCCTGGTCCGCCTTCCATCTCAATTCGCCGCCCCAGACCTGGTTCGTCACCTCCGACCACTCCGTCAAATGGGAAGCCGGCGCCTAACACCTCCCATCAGCTACCTGTTATTCTGGATGGCTCGGCATGCTCATCGAAATCCTGGGAACGGCCACCTGCATTGCCGCAGGAGTCATGAGCTACGGCGTGCGCGGGCGCTCTTCTCAGTTGTTTGGACGCTCCGTCTGGCGCGGCCCTGGCGATCGCCCCGCCCTTGCTCTCACCTTCGATGACGGGCCCAGTGAATCCACTCCCGAACTGCTCGAATTGCTCGACCGCCACCGCGCCCGCGCCACCTTCTTCCAGTGCGGAGTCAATGTCACGCGGCTCCCCCAAATCGCACGCGATGTATCGAGCGCGGATCACGAGATCGGCAACCACAGCCACTCTCATCCCAGGTTCTACTTCCGCTCCAGACGTTACATCTACGAGGAGCTGATGCGGGCGCAGGAATCCATTGGCGAAGTGACCGGCTTCAGGCCCACCCTGTTCCGCGCCCCGTGTGGCGTCCGCTGGCCAGGCTTGGGCCGGGTCCAGAACCAACTCGGCCTGCTCGGCGTGATGTGGACTGTGATCGGCAGAGATTGGGCCCTCCCCGCCCCGCGGGTCTTCGACCGCGTCCTCCAGGCTGTCCGCAACGGTGCTATCATCTGCCTTCATGATGGCCGCTGCCTCCGGCCCAAACCCGACATCCGCGCAACCGTGGAAGCCGTGCGCCGCCTGCTCCCTGAACTTCAGGCCCGCGGCTTCCGTTTTGAGACCGTCAGCGAGTTACTATGTCCGAAGAATTCATCCAGAGAGTAATCTCGGTCATCGCCGCCACCCAGAAGCTGCCCCCAGAGAAGATCTCCATCGATAGCACCTTCGAGGAGTTGGGCATCGATTCCTTGGACGGCGTCAACATTCTGTTCGCTCTCGAGAACGAGTTCAACGTCAACATCCCCGACGAAGGCGTGCAGGACATCCGCAGCGTCCGTCAGATGGTCGAGAGCCTCTGGAAGCTGCTGGCGGGCGGCCCAGCGGACGCCGGGGCAGTGGCTGCCTCTTAGGCCATGGGAACTCGCCGCGTCGTCATCACCGGTATCGGCGTCATTTCCGCGCCCGGCAGCAACGCCCGCGAATTCTGGCAGGCGCTTCTGGAGGGCCGCTCCGGAATCGGCCCCATTCAGGCCGTCGAGCCTGGACTGCTGCGTTTCCCCAACGGCGCAGAAGTGCGCGGCTACACTCCCAGCGACTATTTCGAGGCCAAGGAGGTGGATTTCCTCGACCGCTTCGCCCAATTCGCTGTGGTCGCGGCTCGCGAAGCCATCCACGAGGCTCAACTGGCGTGGACCCCGGATCTGCGCCAGCGCACCGCTATCGTCACCGGCTCCTGCGTCGGCGGCCAGTCCACTGAGGACCAGGGCTTCTGCGACCTCTACGCCAACAAGCGCAACCGCGTCAATCCCTTGACCATCCCTCGCACCATGGCCAATGCCGGCGCCAGCCGCATCTCCGTGGAATTCGGCATTACCGGTCCCAGCTACACCATCTCCACCGCCTGCGCCTCCTCCACCCACGCCATCGGCCAGGCCTTTTGGTTGGTCCGCCACGGCCTGGCCGAACTGGCTGTCACGGGCGGCAGCGAAGCCCCCTTCAGCCTCGGCAACCTCAAGGCCTGGGAGGCCATGCGCGTCGTCTCTCCGGACACCTGCCGGCCTTTCTCGAAGGACCGCCGCGGGATGATCCTGGGCGAGGGGGGCGCCATGATGGTCCTCGAACCTCTTGAGGCTGCCCTGGCTCGCGGCGCCCGCATCTACGCCGAGGTCGTCGGCTTGGGCATGTCCGCCGATGCCCACCACATCACCCAGCCCTCCATCGAAGGCCCCACCCGCGCCATGGCCGCAGCCCTTGAGGATGCCGGCCTCCGCCCCGAGCAGATCGGCTACATCAACGCCCACGGAACCGGCACCCTGGCCAACGATCCCACCGAAACCTCCGCCATCCGCTCCCTATTCGGCGCCCACGCCGACCGCCTCTCGGTCAGCTCGACCAAGTCCATGCACGGCCACGCCTTGGGCGCCGCCGGCGCTCTGGAAGGCATCGCCACCGCCCTGGCTCTCCATCACGGAGTGCTCCCCCCGACCGCCAACTTCACCACCCCAGACCCCGCCTGCGACCTCGATGTCGTGCCCAACCTCGCCCGCCGCCAACAAGTTGAATATGCCTTGTCGAACTCCTTCGCCTTCGGCGGCCTCAACGCTGTCCTAGTCCTCCGGTCTCATCCTTCCTGAGAAGATATCTTCCTTACTATCAACTACTTATCAATTCCGAGCCCGTGCTCACCGGCCCCCAATGTGGTACTTCTAGAACTGGGAATGGCACCCACACGGCCACAGCCTCACGCCACAAGTTCTCGCGCCACTCCCGGTGTGACGCATCGCGCTCTGCAAAACCCCAAGAATGCGTCACTAAACAGTCAGTCACCCAACCGAGCCTCTTTTTTGTCAATAGCTTACATGCAGTCGCACCCGCCGAAGAAGTTTGTCAGGAATTCGCCCCCGATGCGTCACACCGCAAGATCCCGTGCAGCGGCGCATCCGCAAAACTCGAACCATCCACGGGGAACTGGTCCTCCGTTTTCGGACAGCCACGTCCCAAGAGCGAACACCCTCGGGTATGCCCCGCCCGGCTGATCTTCCTGTAATCCAAAGACTTACCGGCCCGCGGCGGTGGCAGTCTAGTTGCCAGTGTATCCCTGGCGGCCCGGGGCAGCCTGGGCGTGAGGTGCTGTGATGTCAGCCATTTTTGAGACACTTCGCTCGGAGTTACGCGAGCTTCTCGCGGACCCTGATTTCATCGCTATTGCGGTAGTCAGCCTCGCGCTGGGAGTCGGGGCCGCCGACTTCGGCGGAGCCATCGTTTGTCAATGGTTCAATGGTTCAGTGATTCAATGACCCAATTCCTCCAAGACCTGCGCTACGGTGTCCGGCTCATGGGCAAGAGCCCTGGCTACACTGGCGTGGCGGTGCTCGCGCTGGCGCTCGGCATCGGCGCCAACACCAGCGCCTTCACTGGCATCAGCGCCTTGCTCCTTCACCCGCTCCCTTTCAGGAACCTCGACCGGATTGTAATGATCTGGGAGACGTCCGCCAAGTTGCGACAGCAGCGGAGTGCGGTTTCTCCAGCCAACTTCATCGATTGGAGAGACCAGAACACGGTCTTCGAGCAGATCGCCGCCTATCGCTCCTGGAACGTCAACCTCACTGGAGTGGGTCAGCCCGAACGGCTCCAGGGTTTTCTGGTCTCTGCCAGCTTTTTCCCCCTGCTCGGAGTGAGCCCTTCGCTCGGCCGCGTGTTCTCTCTCGAAGAAGAGCAGACCGGCCACCATCAGGTGGTCGTTGTCAGTCATGGGTTGTGGCAGCGCTCCTTGGGCGCCAATCCGAACATCGTGGGAGCGCGGCTGACTCTTGACGGGCGGCCTTTCACAGTGCTCGGGGTGATGCCGCCCGACTTCGATTTCCCGCTCGGCACCGACCTATGGGCGCCGCTGGCGCTTTCGGACGATGAGCGGAGCGAGCGTGGCGCGCATCTGCTCTCCGTAGTGGCGCGCCTCAAGCCCGGGGCTCTCTTCCGCAGGCGCGCGCGGAGATGGCCGCTGTGGCAGGCCGCCTCGAACGCCAGTATCCATCCACCAACGCCGGGCGAGGGGTGCTGATGACGCCGTTGCTCGAGGCAGTGGTGAGTTCCCTGACTAACCGCTTTACGCTGATCATCCTGGCCGCGGCTGGTTTCGTGCTTCTGCTGGCCTGCGCCAACGTCGCCAACCTCCAGCTCGCCCGGGTGACTGGGCGCCACAAAGAGATCGCGATTCGCGCCGCTCTGGGAGCCAGCCGGTGGCGGCTGGTTCGCCAGCTTATCGCCGAAAGTGTGCTCCTATCTTTGCTGGGCGCGGTTCTGGCCGTGCTTCTGGCGGTGTGGGGAGTAGACCTGATGAGGGCGGCCATACCTCAGGAAATCTACCGCGTGAGGCCGGGCTTGAAGTACCTGGAGGTGGATGGCGGCGTCCTTGGCTTCACCCTGATCATCGCGCTGCTGGCCGGGGTGATGTTGGGACTTGTGCCGGCTCTTCAGGCCTCCGGGCGAAAGGCGTTTTCCGCCCTGAATGACGCGCTCAAAGAAGGCGGCAGGACCTCGAGTGCCGGCTCTGCCGGCGGGCGGGCGCGGGGCCTGCTCGTGATCTCAGAAGTGGCCCTGGCGCTGGTGCTGCTGGTGGGAGCCGGCCTGATGGTGAAAGCCTTCCGGCACATGTCAACGATGGACGCCGGGTTCGACCCCCGGAACCTTCTGACCATGCGCCTGGCACTGCCCGAGGCAAGGTACCGCCGAGCCAATCAGGCGGCTGCCTTCTATGATCAGGTGCTCCAGCGACTGGTGGCATTGCCCGAGGTCCGGGCAGCGGCTGCTGCCGGCAACCTGGGCATAGCCGAGGGTTTTCTCATCGAGGGCCGTCCGGAGCCTGAGCCCGGCGAGCCCAGGCCCGCTGTCCAGCCCGTCAGCGCGAACTACTTCCGGGCCATGGGCATCCCTATCTTGAAGGGCCGGCCGATTTCCGAGCACGACACCGCCGAGGCTCCCCTGGCGGCCGTCCTCAGCGAGAGCGTCGTTCGCCACTACTGGCCCCGCGCGGGAGACCCCATCGGCAGGCGGGTCAAGGTCGGTGGACCGCAGTCCCCGTGGTTCTCGGTCGTCGGCGTAGTGGGCGATGTCAAGGACTGGTTCAGCGGGCAGCCGCAGCCGGCCATCTACCTCTCGCATCTCCAGAGGCCGCAGCACTCGATGAAGCTCCTGATTCGCACCGCGGGTGACCCGCTCCGCGTCGTGAGTGGCGCCCGAGCGCAGGTCCACGGCCTCGACCCAGATCAGCCAGTCTACGACGTCGAGAGCATGGAGCAGTATCTCGCCGGACAGACCTCCGGAGTTCGCATATCCGCAACTATGATCGCTGTTTTTGCGGCCATGGCCCTGGTGCTCGCCGCGGCCGGTATCTACGCCGTCATCTCCTACTCCGCTGCCCAGCGCACGCATGAGATCGGCGTCCGCATGGCGCTGGGCGCCACGCGGGGCGACGTGCTGAAACTGGTGGTGGGTCACGCTCTGCGACTGGCGCTGGTCGGGCTTGCCGTCGGCGTCCCCGCGGCGTACGCCATGACTCGCATCATGTCCAGCGCGCTCTTTGGCGTGATTGCTCTGGATCTGGCGACTTTCGCCGGGTTCACTGGTTTGCTGGCAGCGGCCGCGCTGCTGGCCGGATACATCCCCGCACGACGGGCCACCCTGATCGACCCGATCGTGGCCCTACGGTATGAGTAGGAGGGCGCAGTGCAGGATCTTAGTTACGGATTGAGGCTGTTGCGGAGGAGGCCCGGCTTCACGGCAGTAGCGCTGATTGTCCTGGCGCTGGGGATCGGCATCACCTCGGCGATGTTCAGCTTCGTGGATGCGGTGCTGCTCAAGCCGCTGGCGTACAAGAATCCCGAGCAATTGGTGATGGTTTGGGAGAGGGATCCGCAAGTGGACCGGAGCACGCCTCCGCCTCCAATGTTTCGGGAGTGGCGGGCGCAGAACCAGGTCTTCTCACACATGGCGGCGTACACCACCTCTATCCGGGGTGGCGATAGCAGGGGTCTGACCCTGACCGGCCGGGGCCCGGCCGAACGGATCCGGTGCATGGCGGTCTCGGCCAGCTACTTCGATATGTTGGGCGTCCTGCCAACGCTGGGCCGCACGTTTCGCGAGGAGGAAGAGCAGGTTGGCAAAGAGCACGTGGTCATTCTGTCAAACCGGTTCTGGCGTCGCACATTCGGCGCCGACCCCAACGTGCTGGGCAGGGCCATCGAGCTGAGCGACGAGAAATACACGGTGGTCGGAGTCCTGCCCGGCAACGGGATCTTTGATCAGCTCTCCACGGATGCCTGGATACCGCTGGCGATCCGGGCGGACCAGATGCGGTGGGATACCAACTTCTTCCGGGTGCTGGCGCGGTTGAAGCCTGGCGTCACGCTCCAGCAGGCCAATGCGGAAATGTCGCGGATTACGGAAGAGGCGGCGCGGCAAGGCCCGGCCTTCCGGCGCAACTACAGCGCCAACGTGATGCCGTTTCGCAATGAGGTAGTGCAGCGCGACTTGCGTGAGGTCCTGCTTCTGTTGCAGGGCGCGGTGTCGCTCATTCTGCTGATTGCCTGCGTCAATGTGGCTAACCTGCTGCTGGCGCGGGGAGCTTCCAGGGAACGCGAGGTCGCGATTCGGGCAGCGCTCGGCGCTGGCCGCCTGCGACTGTTGCGGCAGTTCCTGACCGAGAGCCTGCTTCTGGCCGCACTGGGCGGCGGACTGGGTCTGCTTGTGGCCGCCTGGCTTCTGGAGGGGTTCACCGCCTTGATGCCGAAGCTCACGCTGCCGCAGGAAGCCCTGGTTGCGCTCGACTACCGGGTGGTCCTGTTCACGGCTGGCGTTTCGCTCGCGACAGGCATTCTGTTCGGTCTCGCGCCAGCGTGGCAGGCTACCAGTACCAGCCTCAGCAGGCAACTCCGGCCGCACAGGAGCCGTCTCCGCAACGGGCTGCTGGTGTGGGAAATCGCCCTGACCTTCCTGCTGGTGATCGGAGCGGGCCTGCTGATCCGCAGTTTCGCGCGGCTGCTGGCGGTGGACCCCGGGATGGAAACAGAGAGAATCCTGACCGTGAGCACCGACCTGTGGAAGACCCGCTATCCGCAGGCGCACCAGATTGTGTCCTATCAGGAGGAATTCCTGCGCCGTATCCGGGCGACTCCGGGGGTGAAGTCGGCCGCCGTGACCAATGCCCTGCCATTGACCGGGAACAGCTTCAACAACAGCATATACGTTACCGGACGGAGGGACACCATGACGGGCTGCGGAATCCGCCCGGTGAGCCGGACTATTTCCGCACCCTGGGGATCCGGCTGCTGAAAGGCCGGCTGTTATCCGATCTGGACGACTCGAAAGCCCCGCCTGCGGCCGTGATCAATGAGACATTAGCCAGGCACCTTTGGCCGGATGCCGAGCCGATCGGTGGACAGATTCAACTCGCCGGGGATACCGCTGGTCCGTTTACGGTGGTGGGCGTGGTTGCGGATGTCAAGCACCGAGGCCTGGCTTCCGCAGTTCCCACCGAGATCTACATCCCCATGGTCCAGATGTCCGGGCGAATGCTGGACTACTTCGCCCGCCCCATGAAGTTCGTCATCCGCACCACGGTCTCGCCGGCGGCACTCGCGAAAACCGTGCAGACGATCGCTGCAAGCGTCGATAAAGACCAGCCGCTTTTCGACGTTCAGACCATGGAGCAGATCTTCTCGGAATCGGTGGCACAGCCGCGCTTCAGGACGCTGTTATTCGGGCTGTTCGGCGCGCTGGCACTGGTGCTGGCGGCGGTGGGGATCTACGGGGTCCTGTACTACTCGGTGGCGCGGAGGACCCAGGAGATCGGCATCCGCATGGCCCTGGGTGCGCAGGTGCGCGATGTGCTGGGGATGGTTCTCCGGCAGGGGATAGCGCTGGCCGCAGCCGGCGTCCTGGCGGGCGTCTGCGGCGCAGTGGCGCTGACGCGCCTGCTGGCCAGCTTTCTGTTTGGGATCAAGCCTACCGATCTTGTGACATTTGCGGGCGTCACCGCGCTGGTGATGGGAGTCGCGCTGGCGGCCTGCTATTTTCCGGCCCGCCGGGCCGCCCGCGTGGATCCAATGGTGGCGCTGAGGTATGAGTGAAAGGATTGAATCATTGAGTCATTGGGCCATTGAGTCATTGCTAAGATCCCCCCCAGGCGGGATGACTCGACTGTCCAATGGCTCAATGGCTCAATGAAACAATGACTCAATAATTCTATGACTCAATTACTTCAAGATCTTCGCTTCGGCGCACGCATGCTGTTAAGAAGCCCCGGCTTCACCACCGTGGCCGTGCTGACCCTGGCGCTGGGCATCGGCGCTACCTCTGCCATGTTCAGCGTGATCGATGCGGTTCTGCTGCGTCCTCTGCCCTACAACGAACCCGATCGCCTGGTGATGGTGTGGGGTAAGCTCTCCGGCATCGGCCTGCCGCGCGACCAGAACGCGGTCTCGGCACCGGAATTTATCGACTTCCAGGCCATGAACCAGGTCTTCGAACGCATCGCCGCTTTCACCGGCTCCAGTTTCAACCTGACTGTGGAAGGGGGCCCGGAGCGCGTCCAAGGCGCCAGTGTTTCCGCCAGCCTGTTTCCGCTGCTGCGGGTGCAGCCGGTTTTAGGCCGCTCCTTTCGCCCCGAAGAGGACCAGCCCGGCCGCGACAACGTGGTCTTGCTGAGTCACGGGGTGTGGCAGCGCCGGTTCGGATCGGATCCGAGCCTGATCGGCAAGACACTCACTCTGAGCGGTAAGGTCTACTCGGTCATCGGGATCCTGCCTCGCGACTTCGAGCTCCCGGACCAGGCCGAGATTTGGAAGCCGATCGCCTTCGACGCCGAGGCGCTGAGCGAAAACCGTCGAGGGGACCACTTTCTCGCGGTAGTCGCCCGGTTGAAGCCCGGCGTGACGCTCGCTCAGGCCCAGGCCAACATGGACGTGATCGCGCGCCGCCTGCAAGAAAAGAATCCCGCCCAATACCCGCCGCGAAGCGGTTGGGGCGTCCGGCTGACTCCGCTGTTGGAGGAGATGGTCGAAGACACGCGGCCGGCCCTTCTGATGCTGCTCGGCGCGGTGGCTTTGCTTCTTGTCATTGCCTGCGCCAACGTGGCCAACTTGTTGCTGGCGCGCGCCTCCGCCCGCCAGCGCGAGATCGCCATCCGCGCGGCGCTGGGCGCCGGCCGGGGCCGCCTGATCCGCCAGTTGTTGACGGAAAGCTGTCTCCTGGGACTGCTGGGCGGCGCTCTGGGACTGCTCCTGGCCTTGTGGGGCGGCGATCTTCTGGTGAAACTCGGCCCGGAGAATCTCCCCCGACTCAAAGACGTGGCCATCGATGGACGGACGCTGGGGTTCACCCTGCTGATTTCACTGGGTGCCAATTTCCTGTTCGGCCTGGCTCCGGCGTGGCAGGCCTGCGGGGGCCAGCGCAGCACGCAGCTCAAGGAAGGCAGCCGAGGGGCGACCTCTAGTCCTCGCGGCGCGCGGCTGCGCGGCCTGGTGGTGGTTTCCCAGATCAGCCTGTCGCTGGTTCTGCTGGTGGGAGCGGGTCTGCTGATCAAGAGCTTTGTGCGCGTGCTCCAGGTGGACCCAGGGTTCAACCCCAACCACGTGCTGACCATGCGGATCAACCTGCCCTACCTGAAGTATCCGGAACCGCGGCAGGCGCAGGCATTCTTCCGGCAGCTCATCCAGCGGGTGGAGACTCTTCCCGGAGTCGAGCACGCCGGCCTCGTGTCACACCTCCCGCTGGAGAATTGGGGTTCCTCAGGAACCTTCACGGTGGAGGGCCTGGTAACTGACCCCACCAAGAGCGGTCCGGAAGCCGACCGGCGCCCTTCGAGCACCGACTACTTCCGCGCCATGGGCATTCCCCTGCTGCGGGGCCGCTTCTTTGACAGCCGGGACGAGGCCGAGGACGCGCCCAAAGTGGCGATCGTGGATGAGACCTTGGCGGAGACTTTCTGGGCGGGCCCAGAGGGCGCCCCGGATCCGATTGGCAAACGCTTGAAACTGGGAGGATCGCGGTCGTCGAGACCCTGGATGTCGGTGGTGGGTGTGGTGCGCCACGTCAAGGACCAGGGCCTGGACGCGCAGTCGCGGTTCCAGATGTACTGGCCATATCCGCAGCAACTGCCTCCGCGTACCATGAGCCTGGTGATCCGCGCGCGTCCCGGAGTGGACCCGCGCAGCCTGGCGCTCGCCGCGCAGAACGAGGTCCTCGCGCTGGACAAGGAGCAACCGGTCTTCGCCATCCGCACCATGGAGGAGGTGCTCTCGCGTTCGGTGGCCCAGCGCCGGCTGTCGATGCTGCTGCTGGTCATTTTCGCCGCGGTGGCGGTGACGCTAGCGACGGTCGGGATCTACGGCGTGATGTCGTACTCGATGGCCCAGCGCACCCATGAGATCGGGATCCGCATGGCGCTGGGCGCGCGCGCACCGGACGTGCTGGCGCTGGTGGCGAAGCAAACTATGACCCTGGTCGCGCTGGGCGTGGCGGTGGGTTTGGTCGGGGCGCTACTCTTCACCCGCTCGCTGGCGAGCCTGCTGTTTCAGGTGCAGCCGGGCGATCCGGCCATCCTGCTGGCCGCGTCCTTGCTGCTGGCCACAGTCGCCCTCGCCGTCGGCTACCTCCCCGCGCGCCGGGCCGTGAAGGTGGACCCGATGACAGCGCTGCGCTGCGAGTAGGTGAGAATGATGGGCACACTTTTTCAGGATCTTCGGTACGGTCTGCGAGTGCTGCTCAAGGCCCCCGGCTTCACGACGGTCGCCGTGCTCTCTCTGGCCGTGGGCATCGGCGCCAATACCACCACCTTCAGTTGGATTGATGGCTTCCTGCTGCGTCCCTTGTCGGGCGTCGAGAAGAACCAGGAGCTTGTCAGCCTCCAGACGGTCACGCCGTCGGGGGAGTTCATCAGCACTTCCTACCCGGACTACCGGGACTTTCGGGACCAAACCAAGCTGCTTTCCGGCGTGGTCGGCTACCGCCCTGAGCCTCTGAGCCTGAGCCTGGGTGATGAGCAACAAGCGGAGCCGATCTGGGTGGAAATGGTGACCGGAAACTTCTTCGAAGTACTGGGGGTGAAACCGGCCCTGGGCCGCGTCTTTGTTCCCGAAGAGTGGGGTGACAAGCCCGGGGCCTATCCGGTGGTGGTGATCAGCCACGGGCTCTGGAAACGGCGGTTTCGCGGAGATCCTGGGGTGGTGGGCAAGCAGGTCCAGCTCAATCGTCAGCCGTTTACGGTGATCGGCGTGGCGCCCAAAGAGTTTCACGGCGCCTTCGTCGGAGTCGCCTGGGACCTCTGGGTTCCCGTGATGATGGAGCGGCAGTTGACGGGTCGCGGCGACTGGCTGAGCGAGCGGGATTCGCGCGATGTGTTTGTGATGGGGCGTCTGAAACCCGGCGTGCCTCTGGAAGAAGCCCGGACCGAAATCGACACCATCTCCCAGCGGCTGGCCCAGACCTATCCGGATTCCAACCGGGGAACGCGCGCCACGATCATGCCGATGTGGAAGGCGCCCTACAGCGCGCCCAGCATCCTGGGCCCGCTGCTGAAGATCTTGATGGGCGTGAGCGCAGTGGTGCTGCTGATCGTCTGCGCGAACGTCGCTAACCTGCTGCTGGCGCGCGCCACCTCTCGGCAGCGGGAGTTCAGCATCCGGCTGGGGCTGGGCGCCAGCCGGATGCGCCTGATCCGGCAACTGCTGACGGAAAGCTTGCTGGTGGCGCTGGCGGGCGCCGCGGCGGGCATTCTGCTTGCCTCCTGGATGACCGGGTCGTTGCTGGCGCTGGCGCCGGTCACGTACTTCCCATTGTTCTTTTCCGCGCGCCTGGACAGCCCGGTTCTGGGGTTCACGGTCCTGCTGGCGCTCCTGGCAGGGGTGTTATTCGGACTGGCTCCGGCGCTCGAAGCCGTCAAACCCGACCTTTCCGAATCGCTCAAATCGGGTGGTCGGAGCCTGACCGCCACCTCGAAGTCCCAGCGGCTGCGCAGGCTGCTCGTGGTTTCGGAAGTGGCCTTGGCTCTGGTGGCGCTGGTAGGCGCGGGTCTGTTCGTCAAGAGTTTTCAAAACGCCAGAAAGAGCAACCCGGGATTCGACCCCCAAGGGGTCATGCTAGTGAGCTTCAACCTGCGCTCCAGCGGGTATGACCAGGAACGGGGGAAAGGTTTCTACCACAGGCTGCGCGAGCGGCTGGAGGCGACGCCTGGCGTCGAGTCCGTCAGCTATGCCGTGCGTGTGCCGCTGGGCTTCGAGGGCGGTTCCTGGGAAGACATCCAGGTAGAAGGCTACGTCCCGCGTTCCAGCGAGAACATGAAGCTCTACTACAACAAGATCGCACCGGGTTACTTCCAGTTGATGCGGATCCCGGTTGTGGAGGGCCGCGACTTCACGGAACGCGATGACGAGAAGGCCCCGCCGGTAGTGATCGTGAACCAGGCGTTCATCGAGCACTTCCTGGCCGGCCGGTATCCCATCGGCCGGCAGGTGCGGGGCTGGGATCGCACGCTGAGGATCGTGGGCGTGGTGAGGACTAGCAAGTACGCTCACCTGGAGGAGGCTTCTCAGCCCTACCTGTATGTGCCGTTTCGGCAGTTCTATCGGGGGGCCAACCGGGCCACCGTCCACATCCGGACGGTCGGCCGTCCGGAAAGTGTGTTGCCAGCCGTGCGACGCGAGGTGCGGGCGCTGGACCCCAGCGTGGCGCTCTTTGCAGAGATCCCTCTGGTGGACTACATCAGCGCGTCGCTCATGACGCAGAAAGTTGCGGCCAGCCTGTTGAGCGTCCTGGGAACGCTGGCGCTGCTGCTGGCCGTCCTGGGTCTCTACAGCGTGATGGCCTACTCGGTCACCCAGCGCACCCACGAGATCGGCGTGCGCATGGCGCTGGGCGCGCAGCCGCGTGATGTGCTGCGGCTGGTGGTGGGCCAGGGAATGGTTGTCTCGCTGGCCGGCGTGGGGGTGGGCTTGGCCGCGGCCTTGGCCCTCACCCGCCTGATGTCGGGCCTGCTGTTCCGGGTGAGCGCGACTGATCCGCTCATCTTCGCAGGCGCCTCGCTGTTTCTGACCGCCATCGCTCTGGCAGCCAGTTACATCCCCGCGCGCCGGGCCACCAAGGTCGATCCGATGGTGGCATTGAGGTACGAATGAACTTCCTGCATGATCTGCGCTACGGTTTCCGAGTGTTGGCCAAAAGCCCTGGCTTCACGGCCGTGGCCGCTCTCTCGCTGGCGCTGGGACTCGGGGTCAATACTGCCATCTTCAGCTTGATCAACGCCGTCCTGTTGCGGCCGCTGCCGGTGGATGATCCCGAGCGGCTGGTTGCGATCTATCACCGCAGCTCAGGCGACTCCGCCTCCTACAGCAGCAGCTCCTATCCCGACTACGAGTATTACCGGGACCATAACGACGTGTTCTCGGGACTGATGGCTTTTGCCCGGCTGCCAATGAATCTGCGCATCGGCGAGCGGACCGAGAGAGTTCCCGCGGAGATCGTGACCGGGAATTACTTCTCGGTGCTGGGAGTGAAGCCGGTGATCGGACGCGCTTTTCTTCCAGAGGAGGACAGGACTCGCGGCACGCATCCGGTCGTGGTGTTGGGCTACGGGCTGTGGCAGCGCCGGTTCGGGGGCGATCCCGGCTTGGTGGGCAAGACGATTGCGTTGAGCGGGCACAGCTTCACGGTGGTGGGAATCGCGCCCCGGGATTTTCACGGCACGGTTCTGGATTGGGGCGATCCACCGGAAATCTGGGCTCCCATGATGATGTACCGGGAAGCGGTGCCGGCCTTTACGGATCTGGATCCCCTACATCTCCGGGGCATGCACTGGCTGCTGGTGAGGGGCCGGCTGAAACCCGGGATGACGGTTGCCCAGGCCCAGGCGGCCATGGCGGTGCTGGGCGTCCAACTGGACCAGGCTTATCCGGAACGGAGCAAGCGGTTGGGGGGCGATCGTCGCTGGGAGCCGCTGCTGCTGCCGGCCGCTCAGGCCACATTCTGGCCGGCCTACCGCAGCTCGATCGTGAGCTACCTCGGGTTACTGATGGCGGTAGTGGGGATGGTGCTGCTGATCGCCTGCTTCAACGTGGCGAACCTGATGCTGGCGCGGGCTACCGTGCGGCAGAGGGAGATCGCGGTCCGGCTGGCGCTGGGCGCGGGCCGCGGTCGGCTGATCCGGCAGTTGCTGACCGAAAGCGTGCTGCTCTCGCTGCTGGGCGGCGCGGCCGGTCTGCTGGTCGCCGTCTGGACTGCGGAGTTTCTGTCCAGTTTCCACCGGCCATTCAGCATTCCACTGAGCGTGAACGCGGGTCTCGACGGCCGGGTGCTGGGCTTCGCTTTCGTGGTTTCGCTACTGACGGGCATCTTTTTCGGCCTGGTCCCAGCGCGCCAGGCTTCGCGCTTCGATCTGGTCTCGGCCTTGAAAGTGGATGTCTCGGGGCTCCGGGCAGGCCTTCGAGGATTGGGGCTGCGCAACGGCTTGGTGATTGCCCAGGTGGCGCTGTGCGTGTTGCTCCTGATCGCGGCCGGCCTGTTCCTGCGGACGCTGCGCAACGCCCAGGCGGAGGATGTGACCGTGGAAGCCGGGAACGTACTGCTGTTCCAGGTGGATCCGGCGACTCTGGGATACACCGAAAGCCGTGGGAGGCTGTTCTACGCGCAGTTGCTGGAGCGCGTGAGATCCCTGCCCGGGGTGCGCTCTGCCGGCCTGGTGAGCATCGTTCCACTGGGCGGCGTCCGGGGCGGAACCGATGTTACCGTACCCAGGCCCGACGCGCCGCTGGAGAGACAGACCCTCCAGGTCAACGTCAACTGGGTTTCGCCGGGCGGGTCTTCCCCCTGTAGTTTCTGAGTAAGTATCTGTTGTGCAACAAGATGGGCAGCTTTGGGGCGTTGGATTGTAGGCATGTAATTATTGCTGTAGCTATTGCATTTTAGCTGCAAGTGTGATATTATGTCAGCATGTACGTGGCCACTGTTCCCAATCGCTCCTCCCCGCCCGCCATCCTCCTGCGCCAAAGCTATCGCCAGGGCGGCCAGGTCAAGTCCCGCACCCTGGCCAATCTCTCCCACTGGAACCCTGCGCGCATCGAGGCTCTCCGCCGCGCCCTGCGCGGTGACTTTGACCACCTCCCGGCCGAACCCGCCAGCGGCCTCATCTTCGGTCTCCTGTATGCCCTCAAGCAACTGGCCGAGTCCCTCGGCCTCAGCACCGCCCTCGGCAAAACCCGCCTCGCCAAACTGGCCCTGTTCCTGGTGCTCGCCCGCGTTGCCCACCGGGGCTCCCGCTTGTCCGCCGTGCGCTGGGCCGAAGATCACGCGGTCAGCGAAGTGCTCGGCCTCGGCTGCTTCGACGAGGACCACCTCTACGCCGCCCTGGATGATCTGTGCGCCCGCCAAGAGCAGATCGAACAGGCCCTGTACCGGCAGTACCTGCGGCGTCACAGCGCTCCACCCACCCTGTTCCTTTACGACGTCACCAGCAGCTACCTGGAAGGCCAGCACAACGCCCTGGGCGATTACGGCTATCCACGCGACGGCAAGCGCGGCAAGCTGCAAATCGTCATCGGCCTGCTGGCCGACAGCGAGGGCGAGCCGCTGGCGGTGCGGGTCTTCGCCGGAAACACCGGCGATCCGGTAACGGTGGTGGGTCAAATCAAGATTCTGCAAAGCCAGTTCGGGGTCGAGGAGCTGGTGTTTGTGGGCGACCGGGGAATGGTAAAGAGCAAGGGCAAGCAGGCGCTCAAAGAGGCCGGGCTGCACTATATCAGTGCGCTGACGGATCCGCAGATTCGGCGCTTGCTGGGGGAAGGAACGTTGCAGATGGGCTTGTTCAGTGAAGAGGTGTGTGAAGTGGAGGCCGACGGTTTGCGCTATTTGCTACGCAAGAACGAGCCTCGAGGCGGCGCGGGAACAGCATCGCTTGGAGGACAAACTAGCCAAGCTGAAGGGCAAGGTTGAGCAGCGCAACCAGCAGGTGCGGAAGTCCCCGCGCTGCCAGCCGGAAGCGGGTCCGCGGAACTTGCAGCTCTGGGTGGCCCGCCACAAGCTCAGCGGGCAGGTGGAACTGCGCTTGGAAGGACGAACGATGGTGCTGGAGCGCAACCAGCCGGCCATCGACCGGGCCCTGGAACTGGCGGGCTGCTACGTGGTGGTGAGCGACGTTCCCAAGCAACAACTGAGCGGGCAGGCGGTACACGACAGTTATGTGAGCCTGCAAAAGGTGGAGCGGGACTTTCGGCAACTGAAGACCGGCCTGCTGGAAGTGCGGCCGGTGTGGGTGCGGAAGGAGAGCCGTACGCGGGGCCACGTCTTCTGCTGCATGTTGGCGCTCAAGATCAGCCGCGAGATGGAGCGCCGGCTGCAAGCCAGGTTCGGGACAACGGACACCGATCCCCACGCTACCACCCTGCCGGATGCCATGGCGGCACTGTGCCGGCTGTGCCTGCTGGAATACCAGATCGACGAGAAGACCACGCTGATGCGCCTGCCCAGACCGGATGCGCGGCAGAAAGAAATCCTTGCGGCGCTCCGCGTTCAGTTGCCCGAGAAGTAGGCTGTAGGCAGAAGTCAATCGTCGGGGCGAACCAGTAACCGAAGTCCAGTCAGACAGATACCGGCCGAAGTCCGCTCACCCACCGGGGGAA
>CAVRZY010000187.1:0-3470 GCA_963725415.1 uncultured Acidobacteriota bacterium
CCCACTCCGCCGCCGGCCCGCGGTAGAACTTGCTGTAGAAGCCCAAGGGCACGACCACAAGGAGGGCGAGAAAAATCGGTAGATACCTCTGAGCCAGGGTCTTCAAGCCGCAGCTTCATTATAGTGAATTCTGCGATTCAGACGCTGATACGGCAATGGGCAAAAACCGGGGACTGACACCATTTGCTGCCCTTCGAAATGGCTGTCTGTACCCGGCTTTTGCTGCGTCCCATGCCCACTGTCTGAATCGCAGATAGTGAATTGCACAAGACCATCGAGCGCCGGTTAGAATGGATGATACCGCTCGCGCCGGGGCCCAAGCGAGGCTAGCCTCCAGTGGGCGGCACAATTCACATGCCCTTCCAAGTGCGCGGCGCGCGAGCGCCGATCATCCTGTCCGATCAACCTGCCGTCCCTGCTGAGGCGCAACCGCCGAAGCTGGAAAGGCCACGGGCTCGCGGCCGGTGGTGGCTGGCGGCAGCCATGCTCGCACTGGTGACGGGCTTCCTGTCTCATCGGCTGGTCGTGCGAACCCCTGGAAGGCGGGCCAAACCTGCGGCCGTCTTGAGAACAGCGCGGGTGCGGACGGGCACGCTGGAACACAGCATCCGGGTTTCCGGGGTGACGGCAGCGGGGCGATACGCTTTCCTGGAGACACCGCGGCTGCCAGGTAGCCGCGGTGGCGGGCAGGGCGACTTCATGCTGGTCCTGGAGAAACTCCTCCCGCCGGGTTCCCGCGTCAAAAAGGGCCAGGCGGTAGCCGAATTCGACCGCCAGTACATGCTGGTCCGGCTGGAGGAGTACCAGGCTTCGGTGTTCCAGCACGAAGTGAACCTGGTCAACCTGAGGGCACAGCTCGACTGGAAACGCAAAGCTCATCAGCAGAAGATCCGGGCCGCCCAAGGGAGGATGGACAAGGCGGCGCTGGATCTAAAAACAGCTCCGGTCCGCTCGCTGATCCAGACCGAACGGTTCACGCTGGCCCTGGGCGAAGCACAGGCCTACTACGCGCAGTTGGTGCAGGAAGCGAACTACGTGGAGATCTCGGAGCGCGCGCAGATCCGGGTCTCGGAGCTGGACTTGCAGGTGTCGCGGCTCGAGCAGCGGCGGGCCGAAGCCAACAGCCAGCGCATGGTGGTGCGGGCCCCGATTGACGGCCTTACCGTGATGCAGACCATCACCCGCAGCGGGGAACTGGGTCAGATCCAGCAGGGGGACCAGCTCCATCCCGGACAGGGTTTCATGCAGATCGTGGATCTGCGCTCCATGGTGGTGGACGCCGGCGTGAACCAGGTGGACGCCGAGAAACTGCGCGTCGGGGCGCCGGCCCGCGTGCGCTTCGATGCCTATCCCGACCTGGTGTTGCCGGCGCGAGTTCACTCGATCGGCACGCTGGCCACGGCGCGGGGATTCCGGGGGAGCTTCGTGAAGGAGATCCCCATCCGGCTGAAGCTGGAGAAGTCGGACGCGCGGGTGGTCCCCAATTTCTCGGTCAGCGCGGAGCTGATCCTGGACCGCGCGCCACAGGCCGCCCTGGTGCCGCTGGAATGCGTGTTTTATGAAAAGCCCGGCCGGCCGCCCTTCGCCTTCGTCCAAACCCCGTCCGGTTGGGAGCAGAGGGAGCTGGAACTAGGACTGGCGAACAATACCGTCGTGGCCGTCCGTTCGGGCCTCCGCAACGCCGAGGTGGTCGCCGCCCAGCGACCGCCGGCGGAAAGGATCAGAGAGGCGCGGGCGGAGTGAGGCGGGAGCAGCGGCTGGGCCGCATGGCGGAAGCTAGTGGGGGTCGAACCCACCTGCGACCCGTTGACGGGCCGCACGCCGGATTTGAAGTCCGGGCCCAGCACCGGCCAAGACTAGCTTCCACACTGATTGTAGCGAAAGCGGGCAACCAGGGGCCGGTTCCGTGGGAACATGGAGCCGACGCGGCGCCGTGTGTCGCTGTGCTTGGCCGCCCCTGCGGAGTGTGCCTTCGGCAGAACAAGAGTCGCCAAAAATAGAAAGGCGGCGCCGCGTGGGCGCCGCCTTCCAGCTTAGCGGGTCTTTCCGCCTGTCTCTACCAGAAGAACTTGAACCGTACCTGGATCTGCCGCGGCAGTATGTTCTGCGTCGAAACCGTGGAGGGGAAGACGCTGCCGAAGGCCGCGCTGTTGGGATCGGTGTTGAGGTTGTCGCGGCCGAAATAGTTGTGGTTGAGGAAATTGAAGGCCTCAAACCCGAACTGCAACGAGGTCCGCTCGGTGATCCTGGTCCTCTTCAGGATCGAAACGTCCATCTGCATGGCATGGTGCTTGCGGATCTGGCCGGAGCGGTACGGAGTGTAGCGCGGGGCGTAGCTGGCGGTCTGCAGCCAGGCATAGTTGCCCCAGTTGTTGCTGAAGTCCGTGCCGCAGCCCAGCCCGATACTGGCCGGCGTGGGCGAGATGACGCCGGTGTTGTTGTCCTGACGGAGCACGCACGGGTTCCACTCGCGGACCTGGTAGCCCTTCCAATTGGGCGAGCCAGTGAAGGTGCCTCCGGGTGTCCGGGGATCCTTGAGCGGGATCACGTTGCTGGCCAGTGGAGCGGGATAGCCCTTCAATGGGTCAAGGAAGAAGGTCGTATACTCCCAGCCGGAGACCAGCCGGTTGAGGAAGCCATGCGTGTTCGCGCCAAACCGCCTGCCTTGGCCGAACGGCAGTTCCCATACCACCGTGGCCTTAATCACCTGCGGACGATCAATGGTGTACGGACCTTGCTGGTAGGTCTGGGTGTAGGGGTCGTTCAAGCCCCATTCCTCCATCTGCTTGGAAAGGGTGTAGTTTGCCAGCAGCGTCAGGCCGCCGCGCGAACGCCAGTTGTAGTTGAGCTGGAGCGAGTTGTACTTGATCCACGAGTCGTTCCGGCCATACTGTTGGAGCGCCCCGCTGAATTGCGGGAACGGGCGCGACATCTGGAAAACGGAGATGGTGGTGGCAGTGTAGTAGCTGGTCCCGTTGAAGGCGGCGATATTCCTGTACGGGTTCGGCACGGTAGCATCGCAGTTCGCCGGCTTCCCGCCCTCCAGCCAGTTGCAGGTCTTGCGCACGGCCAGGCTGGGGATGTTGTAGTCGGCGTTCATGTTCAGGTTGTAGCTCCGGCTCCCGACATAGGAAGCTTCCAGAGTTGACGCCTGGTTGACCTGGTAGTGGAATCCGAACGAGAAGGACCACGCGCTGGGGACCACGAAGCCCGGGTCGAACCAGCTCGGGTTTTGCCCGACGAAGGTCAACGCACCCAGGGAAGAGCCGGTCGGGGTTTGGATGCCGGTCGGGAATGGATTCGAGAGAATGTTCGCGATGGGGGTGCGGCCGCCATCCAGCGAGTTCACCAGGCTGGTGCTGGTGCTGAAGCCGCTGGTCTGGAACCAGTCGTTGGTCGGGTTGGAGTAGTATTCCCCGAAGCCGGTGCGCAGCACCAGTTTTTCACTGATCTGGTAGGCCAGTCCAGCG
>CAVRZY010000188.1:0-14227 GCA_963725415.1 uncultured Acidobacteriota bacterium
GATGTATTGCTGGAGAGAGGTTATGCGCTATCTAAAAGATCAGAAACTGACGTATCGCATTGACCGAACCAATTTCAACCTCTCGTTTACCCGCAACAAGATACGTCGCCAATTAATATCGTACCGGTGTTTCGAAGCCTCAATCCCCGTCTGTCGAACACCTCTTTGGCCTCTCCCGGATCGTTGCCGAAGAAAATAGATTCATGGACAAGCTAACCGCGCGGGCTCTCAAAGCTACCCTCGACACGGGAAAAAGCGCCATTTCACTTGATTTAAAGCGTATTTTGGTATATAATAAAGCGTTGCAATTGCGCATTATTAAACAGATACTGCCTGAGCGCTGTTCTCTCCGACACGTCCGGTTTCTGCAGGAATGGATACATTCGAACAATCAGCCGGTGATCGCGTTTACCAAGAACTGGCATATACGAAAAAACAAAAATAGGCTCGTTTTTAAAAAAGGTTTCTGCCGAAAAACGGTAGTATACTGTTTTTCAGTTTCGGGAAACGGAGGAAGTTGCGAATGAAAGATAAGAACGTCTTGGGCATTTTCATCTGGGTTGCTGTTTTTGCGATGTTGTTGTTTTCTATCCAGGGTATCCGCAAAATCGGGATGGAGCAGGAAAGACCGTATTCGCAATTTAAGCAGTATCTTAAGACCAATAAAGTCCAGGAAGTGACGGTTGGCCCGGATATTTATCAAAGGCAAGTATACCATGCCCAACGGCGTCATCATGAACTTTAAAACGTCTCCCTGCCGCATTCCGAGCTCGTTGACGAGCTGGAAAAATATAACGTTGCCCAGTTCTCCGGCCTAAATTGAGCGCAACTGGATCATGGCGCTTTTGCTTACGGGGACCGATGATCCTGCTCATCGTGTTCTGGCTGTGGATGATACGCGGCATGCAGACCGGCGGCAAACAGGTCATGGCATTCGGCCCGAGCAAAGGCCAAACTCCAATCAACGAAAAAAACAAAAATAACCTTTGTCGATGTCGCCGGCTGCGACGAAGCGAAAGAGGAGCTTAAGGAGATTGTCGAATTCCTGAAAGACCCGGAAAAATTCCAGAAACTCGGCGGAAAGATTCCCTAAAGGGGTTCTCGTGTACGGCGCTCCGGTACTGGGAAGACCCTGCTTGCCAAGGCGGTCGCGGGAGAGGCGGGCGTGCCGTTTTTTTCATCCAGCGGCTCGGAATTTGTCGAGATGTTTGTCGGGGTTGGCGCCTTGCGCGTGCGCGACCTGTTTGATCAGGGCAGACGCAGCGCGCCGTGCCTGCTGTTTATCGATGAGATAGACGCGGTTGGCCCGCACCGTTTCGCCGGAATCGGGAACTACCTGGTGAACTACGTGGGCTTCTCGGCCATCACGGACGTGCGGCAGCGGGTGTTCGAGAAGGTGCTGCGGCAGGGCGCGCAGTTTTTCGAGATCCACTCGACGGGGCGGCTGATGTCGTCGATCATGAACGACATCGAGAAGATCCAGGTGGCGACCTCGCACATGCTGGCGGACTGGCTGCGGCAGTCGTTCACGGTGCTGGGGCTGCTGTGCGTGCTGCTGGCCATGGACTGGAAGCTGGCCATCATCAGCCTGACGCTGTTTCCGTTCGTGCTGTGGCCGACGGCGCGGATCGGGAGGCGGATCCGACGGACGACCCGGCGGGCGCAGGACGAGACGGCGGAGCTGAACCAGATCCTGCAGGAGACGCTGAGCGGGCACCAGGTGGTGAAGGCCTTCGGGGCGGAGGAGTACGAAGGGCGGCGGTTCCGGGCGGCGGCGCGGCGGCTGCGGGCCAGCAACCTGCGCTACGTGGCGCAGCAGGCGCTGGCCTCTCCGCTGATCGAATTCTTCGGGGCGGTGACGATCGTGGGGCTGCTGACGTACGCGCGGGGGCAGATCAAAGCGGGCGCCATGTCGGAGGGGGCGTTCATCAGCTTCGTGTTCGCGCTCCTGATGCTGTACGAGCCGGTGAAGCGGCTGACGGGGATTCACAACATCTTCCAGCAGGCCCTGGGGGCCTCGCAGAAAGTGCTGGAGTACCTGGACCGGCTTGCGGAGATCAGGGACAAGCCGGGGGCGCGGCGGCTGACGGGGTTTCGGGAGTCGATCGTGTTCGACCAGGTGGATTTCCGGTATCCCAGCTCGCCGGACGGATTCCTGCTGCGGGGGATCGAGCTGGAGGTGAAGGCAGGAGACGTGGTGGCGCTGGTGGGGCCGAGCGGGGCGGGCAAGACCACGCTGGTGAACCTGGTGCCGCGGTTTTACGACGTGACCAGCGGGGCGGTCTTGGTGGACGGCGCGAACGTGCGGGACCTGGAGCTAGCCTCGCTGCGGGGGAAGATCGGGATCGTGGCGCAGGACACTTTCCTGTTCAATGATACGGCGGCCAACAACATCCGGTACGGGAAGCCGCAGGCGGCCGAGGAGGCGGTGCGGGCGGCGGCGCGCAACGCCATGGCGGAGGAGTTTATTCTGCAACTTCCGCAGGGCTACCAGACGGTGATCGGGGAACGGGGAGTGAAGCTGAGCGGGGGGCAGCGGCAGCGGATCGCCATCGCGCGGGCGCTGCTGAAGGACGCGCCGGTGCTGATCCTGGACGAAGCGACCTCCCACCTGGATACGGAATCGGAGCTGCTGGTGCAGCGGGCGCTGGCCAACCTGATCGTGAACCGGACGGTGATCGTGATCGCGCACCGGCTCTCGACGGTGCGGCGGGCGGACAAGATCGTGGTGCTGGACCAGGGTCGGATCACGGAGATGGGCCGGCACGAGGAACTGGTGAACGGCGGAGGGGTGTACCAGCGGCTGCACGAGCTGCAATTCCTGGAAGGAGACCAGTTGGTGACGCTATGAGCGTGCGGAGCATGACGGGATACGCGCGGGTACGGAAGCCGCTGGGGACGGGCGAGCTGGTGGCCAGCGTGAAGAGCGTGAACCACCGGGGCCTGGACGTGCACTTCCAGATGCCGCCGGAGCTGGAGGTCTTTGAGAACGCGATGCGGGCGGCGGTCAAGCAGAGGGTGGCGCGGGGACATTTGCAGGTCCGGGTGAGAGCGTCGAACACGCAGCAAGGGGCGCCGGCAGTGGTAAACCAGGCCCTGCTGGAAACGTACTTGACGGCGTTTCGCAGGGTGTCGGCCATCCACGGCCTGGGGGCGCAGCCGGATCTGAATGCGGCCTTCCACATTCCGGGCATGTTGGAAGCAGGGGAGGCGGAGCCGAACCCGGAAATGGAGGCGCTGCTGGTCGAGGCGCTGGAGAAGTGTCTGGCATCGCTGAACGAGTTTCGGGAGCGGGAAGGCGGGGAGATGGCGGCGGAGATCCGCTCCCGCAATGCGGTGGTTCGCGAGTGCGTGCGGCGCATGGAGGAGATCCGGTCGCAGGCGGTTCCAGCGCTGGAAGCCCGGCTGAGGGAGCGGCTGGGGGAGCTGCTGAAGGAGGCGGCCCTCGATCCGCAGCGGCTGGCGCAGGAGGCGGCCTTTCTGGCGGATCGCAGCGACATCAGCGAGGAGCTGACGCGCTTGAAGGTGCATGCCGGGCAGATCGAGGAACTGCTGAAGGGCAGCGAGGAAGTGGGCAAGAAGCTGGATTTCCTGTTGCAGGAGATGCAGCGCGAGACCAACACCATTCTCTCGAAGGCCCTGGGAGTGGGAGAGCTGGGGCTGGCCATCACCGAGCTGGCGCTGAGGGCGAAATCGGAGATCGAGAAGATACGGGAGCAGGCGGGGAACCTGGAGTGAGAAATCAAAAGGCCAGAGGCCAAGGGCAAAAATGAGTCTGGTGGTGGTTGTTTCGGGGGCGTCGGGGTCGGGGAAATCGACGCTGGTGGGGCGGTTGTTGAAGGCCCACCCGGAGCTGATGTTTTCGGTTTCTCATACCACGCGGCCGCCGCGCGGGGGGGAGCGGCAGGATGAGAGCTACCGCTACGTTTCGAGGGAAGAGTTTGAGGCGCGGATTGCGGGGGGCGAGTTTCTGGAATGGGCGGAGGTGTTTGAGAACTACTATGGGACGCACCGCAGCGAGGTGGAGCGGGCGCGGGCCCAGGGGCGGGACCTGGTACTCGACATCGACGTGCAGGGTGCGCGACAATTGAAGAGTAAGATCCCGGATGCAGTGAGCATCTTTGTCCTTGCTCCCTCCCGCGAGGCTCTCGAGAAGCGATTGCGCGCGCGCTCGGAGGATTCCGAGGAAGCCATCGCGCGCCGGCTGCGAGACGCGGCGAGGGAGATCGAGCAGTCCGAAGCGTACGACTACGTGGTGATCAACCGGGAGATCGAGCCAGCGGTGGAGACACTGGCCGCGATCATCGAGGCGGAACGGGTCCGCCGGACCAGGATGGAGGAGGAGATTCGGCCAATCCTGGAGACGTTTAGGGAGGATTCCGAAGGGGTTTGAACTGATGGCTGAGAGTGTGCAGAGGAATAACATCGTGGCGGCAATTCCGGACGATCCGGAGCAGAGCACTTATCGATTCATCATTGTTGCCGCCAAGCGGGCGCGGCAGCTACAGGGGGGCGCGCGTCCGGTTCTGCCGACGACGTCCAAGAAACCGACGGTGACGGCGATGGAGGAAGTGCGGCGGGGCCTGGTCAAATACGAGGATGGGGGGCCGGCGGCGCCGGCCTCCGGGAACGTCTAATGAGGCTTGCAGAATACAGTGACAAATCCCGATGTGGCGCAGGCACTCTGCCTGCCGCGCCGAGACTCATCTCGGCGCTTCCGCTTGCTTTTCCACGCGGCTCAAGAGCCGACATGAGTGTCGGCTCGGCAGGCTGAAGCCCGCGCCACCTCGGCAGCGTGCTGTCACCCAATTACGCGAGCCTCAGTAAGAGGGCAAGCTGGAGCATGTCCCACTCAGTCGCGCTGGGGATTGGCGGCGGGATCGCGGCGTATAAAGCTGCGGAGCTGGCGCGTCTGCTGGCGGAGCGCGGGCTGCGCGTGCAGGTGGTGATGACGAAGGCGGCGCAGGAGTTCGTGCGGCCGCTGACGTTCGGGGCGCTGACGGGCCGCAAGGCCATCACCGACCTGTTCTCGGGGGAGGCCACCGAGCACATCTCGGTGGCGCAGGAGAGCGAGCTGCTGGTGGTAGCGCCGGCCACGGCAGACCTGCTGGCGAAATTCGCGCACGGGCTGGCGGATGACTTTCTGACGACCATGTACCTGGCGTTCACGGGGCCGGTGGTGCTGGCGCCGTCGATGAACAGCCACATGTGGAACCATGCGGCCACGCAGCAGAATCTGGAGGTGCTGCGGGGGCGCGGGCACACGATGGTGGGGCCGGAGGAAGGGCCGCTGGCGTGCGGGATGGTGGGGCCGGGGCGGCTGGCGGCGCCGGAGCGGATCGCGGAGGTGGTCGTTGCGGCGCTGGAGCGGCGGCGGGACCTCGAAGGCGAGACGGTGCTGGTGACGGCGGGGCCGACGCAGGAGCCGCTGGATGCGGTGCGGTTCATCTCCAACCGCTCCAGCGGGAAGATGGGCTACGCGCTGGCAGAGGCGGCGGCGGCGCGAGGGGCGAAAGTGATCCTGGTGAGCGGGCCGGTGAGCCTGGCGGCCCCGGCCGGAGCCACCATCATCCGGGTGCAGACGGCCGAGGAGATGCGAGCCGCGGTCCTCGATCACCTGGAGCAGGCCAGCATCATTGTGAAGGCGGCGGCGGTGGCGGACTACCATGTGCCCCAGGCGCCGCAGCAGAAGATCAAGAAGACCGCCGCGCGGCTGTCTCTGGAGCTGGAGCCGACCCCGGACATCCTGGCGGAGGTGGGTCGCAAGAAGGGGAACCGGCTGCTGGTGGGGTTCGCGGCGGAGACCCAGGACCTGGTCGCGGAGTGCCGGCGCAAGCTCGTCGCGAAGCACTGCGACATGGTGGCAGGCAACCGGGTGGACCGCCAGGGTGTGGGATTTGGATCCGAGGAGAACGAGCTGACGCTGGTTCTGAGGACTGGGGAGACGGTGGAGTTGGGGCGCGCCCGGAAGCGGGAACTGGCCGACCGAATACTTGACGAGGCGCTTAAGTTGCGGGTTGCCCTCCAGGCCGCGCCATGAATTCGGAGTTGCTGCGCCAGTACCTGGGCTACTACCAGGATCTGGGTGTGCGGACGCTGTACCGGCGGAAAACGACGCTGGCAGGTCCTGGGCCTGCCCTACTGGAATCGCTCGAGCAGATCCGGCAAGACCTGGGGGACTGCCGGCGGTGCCGGCTGCACGCGGGACGCACGAAGATCGTCTTTGGGGTGGGCAATCCGCGGGCCAAGCTAGTGTTTGTGGGGGAGGGGCCTGGGGCAGATGAAGACGCGCAGGGGTTGCCGTTCGTGGGGCGGGCGGGCCAACTGCTGACGCAGATGATCGAGGGGACGGCGCGGAGGGAAGGCATCGCGCTGGAGCGGAAAGACGTCTACATCTGCAACGTGGTGAAGTGCCGGCCGCCGGAGAACCGGACGCCGGAGCCGGACGAAATGGAAATCTGCGGGCAGTTTCTGTTCCGGCAGCTCGTAGCGCTGAATCCCAAAGCGATTTGCGCGCTCGGGGCGACGGCGGTCAAAGCGCTGCTGGGCAGGAAAGAAGGGGTCACCCGGATGCGGGGCAACTGGTATAAGTGGCGGGAGATCCCCGTCATGGTGACCTATCATCCCTCTTACTTGTTGCGACCCTACAACCAGAACGCCAAGCGCGAGGCGTGGGAGGACTTGAAAAAAGCCCTGCACTACGTCTATGACTGAGCGCTGGTTCTGGCCTCTCACCGTCCTGCTGCCGCCAGCCGCTGGCCAATCCGCCCGCTCGGGCTCGCGGCTGGGAGGCGGGCGCGGTAAGATAGAGTTCTTCTTTCAGTGGCTAGCCAGCGCGGGATCTTCATCACGTTTGAAGGAATAGACGGCTGCGGGAAAACGACCCAGATGCGAATGCTGGGGGAGCGACTGCGGGAGGAGGGGTACCAGGTGATGGAGACGGCCGAGCCTGGGGGTACACCGATCGGGATGCAGATCCGGCGCATCCTGCTGGACTCGGCCAACCAGGAACTGTGCCCGACGGCGGAGCTGCTGCTGTATTTCGCCTGCCGGGCGCAGAACGTGGAGGAGTGGATCCTGCCGGCGCTGGAGAAGGGGGCGATCGTTCTTTCAGACCGCTTCACGGATTCGACGCTGGTGTACCAAGGGGCGGCGCGGGGGCTGGGAGAGGAGACCGTACGGGTACTGGATGGGATTGCCTGTCACGGTCTGGTTCCGGATCTGACGGTGCTGGTGGACATCGATCTGGAGACCAGCCTGGGGCGGGCGAAGAACCGCGCGCTGAGCAAATCGGAGACGCGGATGGACGAGCAGGCGCTGGAATTCCATCGCAAAGCGCGTGAGGCGTACTTGTGGCTGGCAGCGCGAGAACCGCAGCGGTTCCGGATCATCGACGGGCGGCCGGAGGTGGAGGCGGTGGCGCAGTCGGTTTGGGAAGCGGTGGCGCCGGCGTTGAGGAAGCTCGATGTTTCCTGACTACTACGGCAACCGGGGCGTGGTGGAGGCGCTGGAAGAGGCCATCCGGAGCGGGCGCATTCCGCAGACCCTGTTGTTGGCGGGGATAGAGGGGATCGGCAAGGCCACGCTGGCGCGGCGGTTCGGGGCGCGACTGCTGGGGGGAGGGGAGAAGATCGAAAAGGACGACCTCAGCCTGCCCCAGAACGCCGGCTACATCAGCGAGCGGGAGAAGTGGCCCGCCGAAAGGCGCTCGGAAGATCCGCTGCTGTTCAGCACCCATCCGGATTTCATCACGTTTGCGCCGGACGGCCCGTTGCGGCAGATTTCGATCCAGCAGATGCGGCTGCTGAAGCAACGGGCGCAGTTCAAGCCGTTGCGCGGCAACCGGAGAGTATTCCTGATCGACCAGATCGACCGGGCCGGGGAGCAGGCCGCCAATTCCCTGCTGAAGACGCTGGAGGAGCCGCCCGACCACCTGGTCCTGATCATGACCGCCGCGAACCCTTACGACCTGCTGCCGACGATCCGTTCGCGGGCGGTGTGGTTTCACTTCGCGCCCCTGAGCGCCGAGGAACTGCGGCAGTTTCTGGTGGCGCGAGGCCTGGAGGAGGTGGAGCGGAGGATCGCGCTGGCGCAAGGGAGTCCGGGGCTGGCGGTGTCGCTGGATCTGGAAACGTATGATCGGAGGCGGGAGGCGATGCTGACGCTGCTGGAGACCGCCGCCGGCGCGGCGCCCTTTTCGGCCTGGGTGCAGCATGCCGAAGCGGCCTCCAGCCGGCAGGAAAAGCTGAAGCCTTTGCTGAAGATCCTGTATTCCCTGCTGGAGGACCTGCTGGTGTTGCAGCACTCGCGCGGCGAGATCCGGAACGCCGACCTGCGGGAACGGCTGGGAGGGCTGGCCGCGCGGACCCGCTTTGACTGGGTCCGGCGGGCGGTTCAGAAGGTCGATGAGCTGGCGGATCTGGTGCGGCGGAACATCCAGAAGCAGCTTGCGCTGGACGCGCTGGTCTTGGAGTTGCGCTAAGGGATTGGCGGTGGTTGCAGTAGGGGCGGCAGTGTGGTATGCATAGACATAAGTTCAATCAATCCGCCAGGCTTCTAACAGAGCCCTGCGATGCAGTTTCAATTTCATTTTTTGACAAAGGAGTGGCGTCATGGACTCCGCTAATCGTAAGCTGATTCGTCCGTCTCTACTGGAGGTGAAGGAGCAGATGAATTCATCCCGGCGCGGCGACAATCATAAGAGAATGGCTCCTCCCGAGCAAACCAACGCAGAGAATTTTTATTATCTGAAGCAGATGCAGGCGAGGACGCCGATGGTGATCGTGCTGCGAGACGGCGAGACCTTGGAGGGGACCATCGAATGGTACGACAAGGCGAGCCTGAAGATCCATCGCGAGGGGAAACCGAATCTGCTGCTCTACAAGCCCAGCATCAAATACATGTACAAGGCGCTGGGGTGAGGCTGGGGGGCGAGCTCACTTCCTGGCCCGGTTCTTGAGTTCCAGGCGGTAGGCCCTGCGCCGTTCCGCTTCTTCAAAGCGCCGCTTCTCCTCCTCAGTTTCTGGGATCACCGGCGGGATGGGGATTCGATTCCCGTGCTGGTCAATGGCCACGAAGGTCAAATAGGCGGAGGAGGTGTGCTTGAGCTCTCCAGTGAGGAGATCCTCGACGAAGACCTTAACGCCGACCTCCATCGAGGTCCGGAAGACGCGGTTTACCGAGGAGCGGAGGATCACGAGCTGGCCGATGTGAATGGGGTGCAGGAAGGTCATGTAGTCTACCGAAGCGGTGACCACGGGGCAGCGTGCGTGGCGCATGGCGGCCATGGCGCCGGCCAGGTCCACCAGGTGCATGACGCGGCCGCCCAGGAGGAAGCCGAACAGGTTGGCGTCGGTGGGCAGGGCGAGCTCGGAATACTCGGAGGCGGAATCGCGGACGGGGCGGGGTGCGCCCGGAGAAGAGCTCGATCGGCGGTGCGGGTTGCGGGCCCGGTCCTGGGGGTGGTGTTTCCGGCGCAGGTAGCTCTCGATATAGGCCTGAGCCTGCTGACGGACTAGCTCGCTGGGATGCGCCTGGAGGAACTGCCCGTCGCAGATGGAGTATTCTAGGTGGCCGTGCTCGAAGGGAGCGCGCTGCTTCTCGATGACGTAGTAGAGCCTGAGCGCGCCATTGTGCTCCCCGATGGTGGTGAAGCGCACGGCGTCCGGGCCGGGGTCATTCTTGGGAAAACGGGGGCACCTTTTGCGGGCGTAGCCGAGATTGCAGCAGTCGCGCAGGGTGGCTTGATCGGGACGCCACTCGCGCATGGGATCCACGCGGCAGACGCCGCTGTAGGGGTCGCCCAAGGGGAGCCTGGGCGGCATGGCCCAGGCCTTTTCGCTCAACCTCTCCAGGGGGTAGAAATACGGACAGGCCATTGGACGTATAGTAGCATAGGGCGCGTGGTTCGCTGCCCGGAGCTGGACGCCGTGAGCAATCGCGTGGAGGCGCTGAAGAGTCTGGCGGAGCAAAACCCCAGGGACAACTTCGTGCGCTATGCCCTGGCCATGGCGTATGCCGACGCCGGGGAATTTGAGCCTGCGCTGGAGGAATTCGGGGTCCTGCTTTCGCTCAACCCAGACTACAAGGCGGCGTATTTTCATGCTGGGCAAGCGCTGGAGAAACTGGGGCGGCTGGAGGAGGCGCGGCAGATGTACCGCCGCGGCATCGAGGTGACGACCCGACAGGGGGACGGGCACGCGCGCGAGCAGCTCGCGGGCGCGCTGGAGCTGCTGGGTTGAGGGGAGCGGTGGGGCCACGCTCCCCGTGCAGGTCAGAACGGCACGTCGTCGTCGGTAATCCCCTGAGAGAAAGGCTCTTCTGGGGGAGCGGGTTGGGGGCGCGGGACGGGCCGGGGTCCGGGAGCGGGTTGCAGGTGCGGTTCTTCGGTGGCGGCGGGGGCTTCGGCGCCGCGCCCGCCCAGCAACAGCACGTCCTCGGCAACCACTTCGGTCATGTAGACCTTTTTGCCCTCCTTGTCTTCATAGCTGCGGGTCTGGAGGCGGCCTTCGATGTAGACCTGCCTGCCCTTGGTGAGGTAGTTGGCGAGGTTCTCCTGGCGCCACAGGACCACGTTGTGCCAGTCGGTTTCCTCTTTCCATTCGCCGGTCTGTTGGTCTTTCCAGCGGCGGCTGGTGGCCACCGAGAAGGTGGTACGGGCCGCGCCGTTGGGGGTGAACTTGGTTTCGGCGTCCCTGCCCAGGTTGCCGATGAGGATCACTTTGTTGACGCTTCGGGAGGCCATATTCCCTTGCACTCTACCATAACCCCTGGGGTAGTGGGTTGTAGGGTCAGGGGCGAAGACGGGGACAGGCATCCAACTGCAAAGGCGGCAATTGGTCCCAGTCCCCGTTTTCGCGCGGTGCGCTGAGTACGGAGTTGGGAGGAGAGGATCCAGGGGTCTGGTCCGATTAAAGGGGTTGAACCGGAGCGCAGGCGAGATAGAATGGTAGGGACGCCGGCCTGGGCGTCGAAGGCGATGCGGATACCCTACGGGAGAATGGGCGGCAGCTTTGTCGCTGTTTGGGTGGCGGGCCTGGGGATGGGCTTGCTGCTGAGAGGGCAGACGGCGATGCTGGGCTCGGGTCCGGGGGAAGCGGTCCGCATCTTCAACACCGATCTGGCCGTGTTGGAAGTGCAGGAGCCCCGAAAGGACTTGCCCTGCACGGTAACCCCGGTCAAACCGGGATTGGGGTTCGACCTGCGGTTTCACACCGGCTATGAGGTGAGCGTGCCGTTGAAAGACCTGGCGGGTTCGGAGAACGTGTTGACGATGATTTTCCGGGTGATACCGGAGAGTCACACGGATCAGCGATATTTTTTCGTGCAACGGGTTCGGGTGCCTTCCATCGAGCCGGAGGCGCGAGGGGAAGCCTACCTGCAAGGGGCCTTCGACCTGGGAGAGGGCCAGTATCACGTGGATTGGCTGATGCGAGACCGGAGCGAGCGGGTCTGCTCTTTTTACTGGGAGGCCGAAGCGGTGCTGGGACCCAAGGACAAGCAGATCAACGTGGCGCTGGCGCCGGGGCTGGTGCAGGCGGCCGAGGCGCAGTTTTTCAGGGAGGAGCCGCCGGTGGAGCGGGCGCAGGGGGAACCGCCGCTGAACGTGAAGGTGCTGATCAATTTCGCGCCCCAGAACGCGCGCTCGGCGACCTTGCAGCCGCTGGACAAGACGGCCCTGGTGTCGATCCTGCGGAGCATTTCGCGGGAGCCGCGGATCGGAAAGTTCTCCGTGGTGGCCTTCAACTTGCAAGAACAGCGGATTCTCTATCGCCAGGACAATGCCGACCGGATTGACTTTCCGGCGTTGGGGGAGGCGCTGGAGTCCTTGAACCTGGGCACCATCGACCTGAAGAAGCTGATTCAGAAAAACGCTGAAACCGAATTCCTCACTCAACTCATCCAAAAAGAGATAGGAGGCGTGGGACACCCGGACGGGCTGATCTTCGCGGGTCCCAAAGCGATGCTGGAGGAGAACGTGCCGGAGGAGTCGCTGAAGGACATGGGGGAGGTGGAATATCCGGTCTTTTATATGAATTACAACTTGCAGCCGCAGGCCAATCCGTGGAGGGACGCCATCGGGCGGGCGGTGAGATTCTTCCGGGGATATGAATTCACCATCAGCCGGCCCAGGGACCTGTGGACGGCGGTCAGCGAAATCGTGACTCGCATCGTAAAATTCAAGGACGGACGGCGCGCCTCCGGGGCGGCCTCGCCATAGCCCATGCCGAGATTCGTTGCAGTATTGGTGACCCTGGTTCTGGCGGCCCTTCTCTGCGCGGGCCAGCAACCCCGCGGCGAGAAGCTGGCGCCTTACGTTCCCTCTCCGCGCCCAGTGGTGGAGAGGATGCTGGAAGCGGCCGATCTGAAGCCGGGGGAGATGGTATATGACCTGGGCTGCGGGGACGGGCGCATCCTGATCACGGCGGCGGAGAAATTCAGGGCCAAAGGAGTGGGTGTCGAGCTATCGAGGGTGCTGGTCAAGGAGGCGCAGGAGCGCGTCAAGCACCTGGGGCTTCAGAACTGGATTCAGATCATTCACGGGGACCTGCTGGAGGTGGATGTCAGTCCCGCCGACGTGGTGACTCTTTACCTGCTGACCAGCTCGAATGCGCAACTGAAGCCCAAACTGGAAATGTCGCTGCGGCCCGGCGCCCGGGTGGTGTCGCACGATTTCGCCATGCGCGGCTGGAAGCCGTCGCGGGTGGAGAAGGTCGAGGTCAGCCACCGCGTTCACACCATCTACGTCTACGAAATCAAGAGGAATTGATTCATTCAGAGGGGTTGTTCGATACACTGGCGGGATGAAGACCCGGATCGTTCTGACGGCGTGCATTTGTGTCCTTCCTCTGTCTCTGCTTTGCGGGGAGCGGCCGGGGCGGAAGTGGAGCACCCTCCAGAGGGCTGAGATCCAACATTTGAAGGCGGTGCACGAGGCGCGGGTGCGCTTCGCGCAGGAGAGGGCAAGCCTGCCTATGGCGGGAATTTATGAGGACTTCCGGGCGGCGCTGCATGTGCATGCCGAGGATGCTGCGCACACCGGGGGGACGCGGGCGGAGGCGCTGGAGGCGGCCAAGAAGACTGGTGTCCGGGTGGTGGGGTTCACGGACCATCGCGGTCCCAAACCGGAGACCTGGAGTGGGATGCGGGATGGGGTTCTGTTCCTGGCAGGGTCGGAAGAGGAGGGACTGGCCAAGTTCCCTGGCGGCGGCTCCGGAGGGGCACTTGGATTCCTTGCTCATGTGGAAGAGCGCTTGGAAGCGCCCATGACCGGCCTGGATGGCATGGAAATCTATTTTACGGTTCTTGTCCTCATTGCTGCCCAGATGGACCGGCATTAAAAATCCATGGCAGCCAGTGGCGACGTAAATCCTCCAGGCATTCCAGGACAGGTAAGACTATTTTCCAGCAGCTGCAGGCTTTTGGAGATAACTTTCTGATTATTCTCAACAGCCTCTTCCCAAAGCATGGTGCCCTGTCCGAACTCACCGTGAAGTACCCATGAATGATAAACGGCAGTCCGGTGGGTTCCTTATCAATCGGATAATACATATAAAGCTTGTGATGATAAGTAATCCCCTGACCCGTACCGGGAACCGGGCAGCAGGATACAGGCCCCAGCCGAGTTCTCTTCTTTAGAGGAATCGCCATCCGGCGCTTGCAACTGGTAATAAACATTTCTTTCATCAGTTCTATTTTCTGCTGACAGCGAGCCGATGGTTGTTTTAGTAACTGTGACCTTTTGCAGCGAAAATTCACCACTTAATAAAACAAAACGCTCAATCGCATAATGGATTAAACCCAGAGCGGGTTCCATTGTCATCCTGTTTAACAAAGGTGACCGTCCTCAAGTGGCCCATTAAAGTCAAGGCGCATTCGTCAGACTCTGTTCAGATATTGTCCACACAATTTTTGCAGGCTGGTCAGACGAAGCCGCCAGTCATTCAGCGCCGCTAAGTTTCTGGGTAAAGGCCTCAACCAGATCGTCATCAGTGTGTAAGTCCAGTAATTTTTGTCGATAAATTGCCATCGTTCACCTTGAAAGTAGCCCAAAATGCAGCCAGACAACGGTTACCAGATCATCAATCTTCAATTGTTCGAATAAATCTGGTGAAACATGGCTTTTGAAAACTTCCAATTTCAGTATCTCGTCAAAAAGGGTTCAGGAATTTTTTTCCTGAAGATGGGGAGGATTGAACATGGCCAACCGGGGCAGTTCCGCTATCTT
>CAVRZY010000189.1:0-34935 GCA_963725415.1 uncultured Acidobacteriota bacterium
ACGGGGATCCAGTAGATGCTCTGTCTGCTATCGTACACCGGGAAAAAGCCTATTTCTGGGGGAGAAACCTTTGTCAGAAATTAAGAGAGCTGATACCCAGACAGCTTTTTGAAGTAGCAATTCAGGCGGCAATAGGCTCCAAAGTAATCTCCAGAGAAACAGTCAGCCCATTAAGAAAAAACGTGACTGCCAAATGCTATGGCGGGGACATAACCAGGAAAAGGAAGCTTTTAGAAAGACAAAAAGAGGGGAAGAAAAGGATGAAACAGATAGGCTCGGTTGAAATCCCCCAGGAGGCTTTCTTGGCTATTCTGCAGGTGGATAGATAAATCCTCCAAATGAATTGTAGTTGCCCAATTTTTGGGGTTCATCTCCTCTCCCCCTGTGGGGGAGGGACAGGGTGAGGGGTTCTCATTTTTTTCTGTGGCATCAGGAGTCATCTTCTGACGCTGGAACATTAAGCAGTCAGGTGGTAACACCTGAGGGCGGAGTTAAACTCCGCCCCTACGAATGCCGTTACCCTTAAACTTTTGTGTTTCTTTACCGATAAACTAATTGGTAAAATATAAGTATTTTCTGCGAGGATAAGATACCATGCTGAAAAGAAAAGAGCAAAAACCTTCAATTATAGGTTTTATAGAAGTATTGTTCCTGGCCCTTTTGATTGCTTTCCTTTTGAGAACTTTTGTAGTCCAGGCATACAAGCTACCTTCTTCCTCAATGGAGGATTCCTTACTATCCGGAGATTTCGTTCTGGTTTATAAGCTCTATTATCGTTTTAAAGAACCAATGCCAGGTGATATCATTGTATTTAAGTATCCTCTTAATCCCAGTAAAGATATGGTGAAAAGGGTAGTTGCTTTAGAAGGACAAACTGTGGAGATCAGGAATAAGATAGTCTATGTGGATGATAAAATGATTCCAGACCCTGTCTCTGCAAAACATTCAGACTCTCGTATCCTGCCTGAAGATTATTCGACCAGGGATAATTTAGGGCCGGTTCAGGTCCCGGCAGGTCATCTTTTCGTCTTGGGAGATAACCGGGACAATAGCCAGGATTCAAGGGAATGGGGGTTTTTGGACCGGAGTTTCATCAAAGGCAAAGCGATAATCGTATACTGGTCCTGGACAGAAGACCCGCACGCACCCAAATTCAGAAGCCCATACATCACTCCTTTTCTGGAGATAATCTTCTACAATTTAGGACATCTCGGTGACAGACTGCGTTTAGGTAGGATAGGGACAATAGTGAAATAGCAAACAGTAGACAGTAGACAGCATACAGGTAGGGGCGATCCGCCGAAGGCGGACTCGCCCTTTTTTTTGTAGGAAGTTATTTTCTTAGTTGACAATCGATTAGCTTCTCGATTTATTAAAGGCAAAACCAAGGCTCTATCAGTTAAAAAGGTATGCCGGGGAAAGCTATATCACAGTCCGAACTCACCCTAAATCCCTCTCTTAAAGAAGAGAGGGACTTGCATTTCCCATCTTTTTTAAGAGAAGGGATTAGGGGATGAATTCCAGTATATAAAATGGCAAGAAAGAAAATTCTCTATATCAGCGGTTCATTAGGTTTAGGACATATCACCCGTGACTTAGGCAATAGCCAGAGAGCTGCGAAAGCAAAATCCTGAAGTAGGAGATAACTTGGTTAGCTGCTCACCCGGCAAACGTAGTGCTCAAGGAGGCTGGGGAGAACCTTCTTCCTGAACCTGATGTGTGGGCTGATGAAACCGTTGTGGCTGAAAATGCCGCCAGAGGTTTTCATTTAGGTTTGATGAAGTACGCCTTCGAAATAAGAAAGGTGTGGGCGCAACACCTCGAAGTCTTCAAACGGATAATCCAGAGGAGAGAGTTTAATTTAGTTATCGGGGATGAAACTTATGAAATAGACATTGTTTTGAAAAATAGAAGTTTGGTGATAGATATTCCCTTCGTGATGATTTACGATTTTATCGGAGTAGATGCCATGACCAAAAATCCACTGGAAAGATTAGGCGTTTATATCAATAATCGAAAATGGGCAAAAGGTTACAAGAATGTTTCTTATCCTGTAGATTTGCTTCTGTTTGTAGGTGAGCTGGAGGACGTTGCAGATAAGAAGTTTGGCTTTCTTTTGCCCAATCGCCGGGAATGGGCTAAAGCAATGTGTAAATTCGTAGGGTATATTCTCCAATTCGATCCAAGAGAATATACTGATAAAGCCAAAGTCCGGTCGAAGTTAGGATATGGTGAAGAACCCCTGGTTGTCTGTTCTATTGGCGGGACTTCCATTGGCAAAGAAATTCTGGAGCTTTGTGCACAGGCTTACCCGATTATCAGAGAAAAGATACCAGATCTGCGTATGATTCTGGTCTGCGGTCCTCGCCTTCCTGTTGAGTCTGTCAAAGTTCCACCAGGGATTGAGGTCAGAGGTTATGTTCCTGCTCTTTACGAGCACTTTGCGGCAAGTGATATGGCAATTGTTCAGGGAGGTGGAACTACTACAAATGAATTGACCGCGCTAAGGCGCCCTTTTCTTTACTTTCCCATAGAGGGTCATTTTGGACAGGAGATCGTAGATGTAGAGAAGTTGGCAAGACATCAGGCTGGAGTCAAGATGACCTACTCTCAGACAACTCCACAATCCCTTGCCAAGAAGGTTATCTCTAATATTGGTAAGAAAGTCACTTATAAACCTATACCCACTGATGGTGCTCAAAAGGCAGCTCAACTTATAAATGAACTTCTTTTGTAGGTTTGAAAGAATGATTGGAAAAATGTCATCACCTATGTGAACTCACCCTGCATCCCTCTTTTGAAAAGAGAGGGACTAATGTTCCCCTTCTTTTGTTAAGAGAAGGGGTAAGGGGATGAGTTCAAAATCGCAGACTGAAATCTTCGCCTACCCAAAATTTACTCAATAGAATTCCTTTGGTTTCTCTACATCTTTTTCGTAATATAAAATCGTGACTCTTGGCATATATATCCATATTCCTTTTTGTCTTTCCAAATGCCCTTATTGTGATTTCAACTCGATAGTTTTAGATTCTGGTTTAGCAGAAGAATATGTCAAATCTCTTATAAAAGAGATTCAAAACTTTTCTGAGAGTCAAACTGAAAAAATGTTTGTTAAGACTGTCTATTTTGGAGGTGGGACTCCTTCGATTTTGAAAGCTTCTCAACTTGGGGATATCTTAGCAACGGTTTTCAGCTCCTTTGAGGTCAAACCGGATGCGGAGATAAGCTTAGAGGCAAATCCGGGAACTCTGAAAAAAGAAAAAGTGGAAAAGCTAAGGAAATCAGGTTTCAATCGGGCGAGCTTGGGGGTCCAGTCTTTCAGGGAGGAAGAGTTAAAAATCATAGGAAGAGCTCACAATAGCGAACAGGCAATCAAATCATATAGGATACTCAGAAAGTATTTTAATAATCTTAGCCTGGATTTAATCTTCGGGATTCCGGGACAAAATCTAAAGACCTGGAGAGAAAATTTAAATATGGCTTTGAAGCTCAAGCCAGAGCATCTATCGGTCTATAGTCTTACCATCGAGGAGGGCACGCCCCTCTACTATTTATGGAAGCAAGGAAAGTTAAGTTTACCGGGTGAGGAGGAGGCAAGGAAAATGTACTTGGAGAGTATAAACCTGCTTAAAGCTCAAGGGTACAGACAATATGAGCTTTCCAATTTTGCCGGCAAAGGGTTTGAATGTCAACATAACTTAAGATACTGGCAGGGGAAGGAATATATAGGATTTGGCGCAGGCGCTCATTCTTATTTCCAGGGGGTGAGATGGGCGAATGTTAAGGATGTAAAAAAGTTTGTAGAAAGGTGCAAAAAAGGATTTTCAATTTTTGATTTCCAGGAAAGACTCACCTCTACTCAGAAAATAAATGAGTTTATCCTTTTAGGGCTGAGAATGATGGAGGGGATGAACTTAAGGAGACTAAAGAAGAATCTGAATTTCGATCTGAAAAAAATCAAGCAAGAAGAGATCGAAGAGCTGATAAAGAAAAGATTTCTTAAACGGGGAAAGAATAATATCAGACTCACCAAAAAGGGGATTCTGGTTGCTGATTCGATTATCCAGAAGTTGGTCCCTTGAGATTTAGGCATAAAAAAAGCCCCCGTACGGGGGCTTTTTGTTTTAAGTATTTCAGAAATCTTATGGTGCAGTGAAATGGTCAGAATGAAATTTCAGCACCTCTCTCAGGCGATCATAAATGAAGCTATTATCTAAAGCCGGATATCCCGGATAACCTGAATAGATCTGGAAGCTAACGTTGCTAGCTGGAACTTTCGTCACCAGGACATTATAGAAGGTTTGCGCCTGTCCGGCAAAGCCGAACTCATCCTGGTCCCCGCAATCAATATAAATGCTTATATGTTTCAGGCTGGTATCTAATGAAGAAATATTGGAGATCCTGGTCTTAAGGTCAGCAGCCAGCCATTTGTTCCTCCAGATAGACTCCACAGGATTACCTAAGGAATCAAAAGGAAGGTCTACTCCTTTGCCCAAAGGGGTGAGATTGAAGAAAGTGGTCTAATTCGGAGTTGGAAGGGTTATGGGGTGAAAAAGCCACAGCCATGGCAAAGAAGAGAGAACTGAGTCGAATCTAAACTGTCAGGTCAGATTAATCGAATGATAGCCCGTTGGGAAAACTACCGATTTGAACCTCTGCAAAAATGCAGGCACAAGGTTTAAAAGGGAATCGAAATCCAGAGGAGCAGACATCACGCTCACCGAGCCAAAGGTGAAGGGGTAGTCTGTGGCAATCCTCAATGCTCCATATCCACCATTACCGTGTCCGGAAATACCGAAGTTTTGCTGAAATAGGACACTGTCTGAAATGGTGGTTACTGTATCTATCCAAGTTACGGTGATAGTATCATAGCGTGTAATGGTTTGATAACGTATGATATGGAATCGCCAGTTGCGCAAGGCGGGTGCCTGGTGGTATCCTGGGAGCAAACAGTGTCCCTCACGATTTCCGGGTGGGTAACATGTACATAGGTCGACTCTTTTTCGTTAACTTTCACATTTACCCCTCGTACGCCAGTGCCGAAATCGTATAGGGTCTTTTGCATTATTTCATTGGTGACATAATCTTCATATTTGCCAGCGAAAACAGAAGAGTCTGCATAGACCGAGTTGGTGAAAAAGCTGCCCCCGAATCTGCCAGAGCCATCCGGCATCACAATCACCATCGGCTGAATCTCTCCGGAGGAGATCATCTGGTCAGCTATGGTTTTGATCCTGTAATAAGTGGTCATAGCTCGATCCGTTTTCCTTAAAGCCGTGTAAAAGAATGAGAACGGGAAACTTATAGTTATTTGATACGCCCTCTTGATAGCCCGGGGGGAGGTAAACCAGCAGGGTTCTTCCAAACGGGTCACCCAGGACGTTATTTATCAGGGTGAAGGCTGTATCAATTGAGGTCTCGAAAATCCCGCCCTGTTCAACAGTCATCTGCAGAGGGTTTTTCCTCCGGGCGCAGCCTGAAAATATCAGGTAAAAAAGGAGAACTAAAAAAATCGGCAGAACTATTTTTCTTTTCATAAACTCTCCTCTAGCAATTTTTCAAAATTTATAGGTAAAGGTAAAATAGGAAGTATGGTTTCCATTCTCGTATCTTCCAGGAAGATTGATTAGAGACGAAGGAGTTACACCCTCAGTAGGTTTCAAGGACTTCTCCTTGTAACCGGTGAACTCGTATGAGTAGCCGAACTCGAAGGATTGGGACCTTGTAACCTACGCCCAGAGTATATCCGTTTTTTTCTCCGGAATCGAAAAACATGGGATTAAGGGTTTCGTCCAGCGTAGAGTTAGGATCCAAAAAATATCCACCTCTAAGAGCTAACCTTTTGTCAGGCATATATTCCAGTCCCAGGCTGAACCTGGTCGCATCTTTCCATTTAAATGGAACCGTATAATTACAGGGTTCCCGAAGGGATCCTTTCCTGTCTCAGTGAATTTCAACTCCTTTAAGCTGGACCAGGTCGTCAGATTAACATCCGCGGTCAAGGTGAGATTAGAATAAGGCATAATCGCAACTCCGACTCCTAAATCTGCGGGCAATTTTAATTTGGTCTCAGAGTCAAAAGATGAGCTCAGAGTATAACCCCTCATGTGGCTCGCAGCAACCGGGTCAATCGGCTCGATCTGACTGGCAGTGGCAGAATCATTAGGCAGGTATGCGGTAAGGCTCCTGGTACCTGATAGTTTTATGGTCACAGGGCTTTTGACAGAAATGCCTATCTGAAACTTGGGAGAAGCCTTGTATAATAAACCGATATTGGCTCCCACCCCCCAGCCATCCCCTTCGAAATTGTTGTCTACTGCAAAAAGGTCACGCGGTCTGTTGTTGTAAGGATAAGGGAAATCACTGAAAACAAGATCAACTTTTCTTAAGGTTAAATCGCCTTTCTGGATGCTTATCCCCGCACCCAGAGAGAGTTTCCCCTCCATAAACTGTCTGGCTACACTGGGGTGAAAGTCCAGAACCGTGAGATCCCCTTTGTGGTCTATACCCGGGTAGGAGATATTATTGTTATAACCGGGCAGGGGATCAAATAAATCCCATTCAAAACTGCTGCGGTATGGGATGAAAAAAGCCAGTCCAGTTATTAATCCATTCAACTCCGGGAATTTCAAAAATCCGCTAAAGCTGGGCAGGGAGAAATTCCTGTCTGTAGGGTACCATTTAGTACCATTTTTATAACCAACCCCCCATCCATTAAAGGTCACATCCGGGGTGAATTTTGGCCTGGGGCTTAAGACCATAAAGGAGAAATTGACCTCGGATTTGGTCTGAAAGGCAAGTCCAGCCGGATTCCAGTAGGGCGCACTCCAGTCATCTGCCAGTCCCCGGAAAGCCCCTCCTAAACTGAGCGCCTTTGTTCCTACACCTGACGGGGTCAGGCCTGAGGAATGAGCTTTTAAAGGGTAAATCAGAAGAAGAAACAGAAAAAAAGAGACAACTAGATTTCTAAATCTCATATCTGCTCCTTGAATTTAAGGGTTTGAAAAAAAAACAGGACAAAAAATCAGAGCTTACACCTCCTTTAAATCAGACCTTCAAGAAATTATTTTCGTTTTCTCAACCTCAATAAAAACTTTTAAGCCTTGAAATTACTATATTAACTTTTCTTTGTCAACTATTTTTTATAAATTTATTAGCAAATTTTGAATACCATTCGCAATTGACTGCGTTAAATCTCCACGAACAGAGCAGAAAGTAGAAAGTTCTCTTAACTTCTTACTCCAGAGGATATTATCATCAAAACCTAACTCAATAAAACGATCTGCAAAAATGAGCCGATTAGTTTTTTCCGATATTACAACTGACGTGTAAGTTTTTGTAGATTATATGACTACAAAATATAGCCAGTGAAAACTCTATCGTTAAATTCCCACTTATATAAATGTTTGTTCTCTATCCTCTTCAAGATTTCAGGTTGCAAAATATGACTTAATTTATCATTCCTTGCTAAAAGGTTTGCGCCTCTATATATTTCTAACGTTTGATTCGTAATAAAGGTGAAAATGTCGCAGGATATAATAAAAATTAAGGGTGCCAGGGAGCATAACCTAAGGAACATTGATTTAGAGAATCCCCAGAAACAAACTGGTGGTCATAACCGGGATCTCCGGCTCTGGAAAATCCTCCTTAGCTTTTGATACCATTTATGCAGAAGGACAGAGGAGGTATGTAGAGTCTCTTTCCGCGTATGCCCGGCAGTTTTTGGGTATGATGGAAAAACCGGATGTGGATTTTATAGAAGGACTTTCCCCGGCTATCTCCATCGAACAGAGAAGCGCCTCAAAGAACCCCCGCTCCACAGTTGGCACCATAACTGAGATATACGATTACCTCAGGCTCCTTTATGCCAGGGTAGGCATTCCCTTTTGTTACAAATGTGGAAGACAAATCACCCAGCAGACCGCAGAACAGATAGTAGATGCGGTTTTAGCTTTGCCGAAGAACAGCAAAGTCTCGGTTTTAGCCCCTCTGGTCAGGGGAAGGAAAGGCGAATACAAGGAACTATTTCAGGAAGTCAAAAAGGAGGGGTTTGTCAGGATACAGGGTCGATGGAAAAATATTTGAGATAGAAGAAGAGCCAGTGCTTAACAAAAATAAGAAACATAACATCGAGGTAGTAGTAGACAGACTAATAGTGGGTGACAAGATAAAGAAAAGGCTGGCAGATTCCATAGAGACTGCTTTAAAATTAGGCTCCGGTATAATTCTGATAGATATAAATAATAAAGAAGATTTAGTTTTCTCAGAACATTATACCTGCCCACATTGCAATATAAGCTATGAAGAGCTAACCCCCCGGATGTTCTCTTTTAACTCTCCTTTTGGGGCCTGTCCTGCCTGTTCTGGTCTCGGAACAAAAATGGAGGTAGACCCGGATTTAGTTGTGCCGAATCGGGAACTCTCCATAGCCCAGGGAGCTATCCTTCCCTGGGGCATACCTTTTGGCTCTTACTACATGCATCGGTTAAGGGGTCTTTCCAATCATTATAAATTCAACTTATATACCCCTTTTGAAAAACTGAGCCAGGAAGTTCAAAAAGTAGTTCTTTACGGAACTGATGAGGAAGTGAAATTTCAATGGGAGTTTGAAAACGGAAAGGGAAAAGGGGAATATTTCGGCACATTTGAGGGGGTGATACCGAATTTGGAAAGAAGATATATCCAGACAGAATCTGAAGGGATAAGGGAGTGGATCCAGAAGTTTATGCGCATAAAACCGTGTCTGGAGTGCGGAGGTGCCAGGTTAAAGCAGGAAAGCCTCTCAGTCAAAGTCGGAGGACTTTCCATAAGCCAGCTTACTGCCTTATCCATCAAAGGGGCAAGAGAGTTTTTCCAGAACCTTTCGTTATCCAAAAGAAACCAGCAGATAGCCAGGCAGATACTGAAGGAGATAAATGAGAGAATTGGGTTTCTGGTGGACGTGGGTCTGGATTACCTGACCTTAGATCGGGCTGCATCCTCCTTGTCTGGGGGCGAGGCGCAGAGGATAAGGCTGGCTACCCAGATAGGGTCTAGGCTGGTCGGGGTTTTATACATACTGGATGAGCCCTCAATCGGGTTACACCAGAGAGATAACAAAAGGCTGCTCAATACTCTCCTGGGTTTGAGGGATTTAGGGAATACCGTTTTGGTAGTGGAACATGACCGGGAAACGATTGAGACTGCTGATTACGTGATAGATTTAGGTCCAGGTGCAGGTAAACAAGGAGGCAGTGTGGTCGCCTGCGGGCCTCCTCTTGCTATCAAAAAGAATAACCAGTCCTTGACCGGGATGTACCTTTCAGGCAAACTGTCAATTCCGGTTCCGAAAAAAAGGAGGTTATCCAATGGAGATTGCCTTTCGATATTAGGCGCTTCAGGAAACAATTTGAAAAAGATCAGAGTGGATATTCCCTTGGGTGTTTTCACCTGTATAACGGGTGTATCCGGTTCTGGGAAATCTACCCTGATAAATGAAACCTTATACAGAGTGCTGGCAAACCACTTTTACGGGTCAAACATCTCTCCGTTAAAATATGAAGACATTATCGGTCTTGAGAAAATCGACAAAGTGATAAATATCAATCAGTCCCCAATTGGAAGAACTCCCCGTTCCAATCCTGCGACTTATACCGGGGTTTTCACTTTCATCCGGGACCTTTTTGCCCAGATTCCTGAGGCAAAAGTCAGAGGTTATAAGGCTGGAAGGTTTAGTTTCAACGTGAAAGGTGGAAGGTGCGAGGCTTGCGAGGGAGATGGAATTATCAAAATAGAGATGCATTTTCTGCCAGACGTTTATGTCCCCTGCGAGGTATGCAAAGGTAAGAGATATAATCGAGAAACTCTAGAAGTAAGGTACAAGGGAAAGAATATCGCTGAGGTTTTAGATATGACAGTGGATGAAGCTTTAACCTTCTTTGAGTACATACCCAGCATTCGCAGAAAGCTTCTGACTTTGAAGGAGGTTGGGTTGGGCTACATCCATTTAGGTCAATCTGCCACTACCTTATCCGGGGGAGAAGCCCAGAGGGTCAAGCTTTCTACCGAGCTTTCAAAAGTGAGTACTGGTAAAACCTTCTACATCTTAGATGAGCCGACTACCGGTCTGCATTTCGAGGATATAAAAATGCTTTTAAAAGTTCTGGATCGGCTGGTGGAATTAGGCAATTCCGTGGTGGTGATCGAGCATAACTTAGACGTGATCAAAGCTGCAGATCATATCATAGATTTAGGCCCCGAGGGTGGGGATGAGGGTGGGGAAGTCATTGCCGCGGGCACTCCTGAACAGGTGGCTCAGAATGGAAGCTCCTATACTGGGAAGTTTCTTAAGAAGATTCTAAATATAAATTAATGACAGATGACAAATAACAAATGACAGAAAAATAATAGCGGATGAATGATGACGAATGATTGATTTAATGTAGGGGCGAGGTTTCCTCGCCCAATTTTTTCGTAGGGACAGAACATCGTTCTGTCCTTTTTTTGAAAGTATCGTAGAGGAGGTGCTTGACTTCACCCTTCCTCCTGTCTTTGTCCCGATTTTTCACTTTCTTAATTGACAATCAAGCGATTTGTTTATTTATTATAATTACAATCAAAGCTATATCAGGGCCTAAGAAATGCTGGGCAAAACCATTTCTCATTACAAAATTTTAGAAAAGCTGGGTGAGGGGGGGATGGGTGTGGTGTATAAAGCCCAGGATACCAAGTTAGACCGGATAGTGGCATTAAAGTTCCTGCCTAAGCAATTTCTTTGTGATAGTGAAGCCAAAACCAGATTCGAGCATGAAGCCAAAGCCGCATCTGCCTTAGACCATCCAAATATTTGCTCTATCCATGAGATAGATGAAATCGAAGGGGAATGCTTTATCTCAATGGCTTATGTTGAAGGAAAATCACTCAAAAAGCTTCTGGGACGAACTCGGCCACCACATCCCGCTGATGATCTCCTGCACCATCGAGCCCACCGGAACCATGCTGGCCGGCCAGACCGCCGACGCTTTCTACATCTCCATCGCCCACGCGGACCCGCTCTCGATCGGCCTCAACTGCGCCACCGGTCCCGAATTCATGCGGGACCACATCCGCACCCTCAGTGAGCTCGCCTCCACCCGCATCTCCTGCTACCCCAACGCCGGGCTGCCCAACGAGGAAGGCCAATACCTCGAAACCCCGCAGTCGTTCGCCCTCCAGCTCGAGCAGTTCGTCGATCGCGGCTGGCTCAACATCGTGGGCGGCTGCTGCGGCACCACTCCCGCCCACATCCGCGCCCTGGCCCAGATGCTCGCAGGCAAGAAGCCACGCCCCGTCAAACCCCCTGCCCGCCGCGCCTTTTACTCCGGAGTCGAGCTGGTCGAGGCCGAAGACTCCAACCGCCCCCTGCTGGTCGGCGAGCGCACCAACCTCATCGGTTCGCGCCTCTTCAAAAACCTCATCGCCGAACAGAAGTGGGAAGAGGCCGCCGAGATCGCCCGCCGCCAGGTCCGCAATGGCGCCCACATCATCGATGTTTCCCTCCAGTCCAGTGAGCGCGACGAGCTGGCCGACATCCCGCCTTTCTACGACCGCCTCATCCGCAAGATCAAAGCCCCTCTCATGATCGACTCCACCGACCCCCGCGCCCTCGAGCTAGCGCTCTCCTACTGCCAGGGCAAGAGCGTCATCAACTCCATCAACCTCGAAGACGGCGAGGAGAAATTCGCCCGCGTCTGCCCCCTCGCCCGCGCTTACGGCGCCGCCCTCGTGGTCGGCACGATCGATGAGGACAAGCAGCAGGCCCAGGCCCTCACCCGCCAGCGCAAGCTCGCCATCGCGCACCGCGCCTTCCTTCTGCTCACCGAAAAATATGGCATCCCGCCCGAAGACATCATCATCGACCCCCTGGTCTTCCCTTGCGCCACCGGCGACGAAAACTACATCGGCAGCGCCCTGGAAACCATCGAAGCGCTGCGCCTCATCAAGGCCGAACTACCCCTGGTCAAAACTCTCCTCGGCATCTCCAATGTCTCCTTCGGGCTTCCCCCAGCCGCCCGCGAGGTAGTCAACTCGGTCTTCCTCTATCACTGCACCAAGGCCGGCCTCGACCTAGCCATCGTCAACGCCGAAAAACTCCAGCGCTTCCCCTCCATCCCCGTCCAGGAACGCCGCCTGGCCGAAAACCTGCTCTTCAACACCGCTCTCGAAGACGCCTCCGCCTCGACAACCGCCACCCACCAGTTCCACATCGCCGCCATCGCCGAGCACTTCCGAAAAGCCGCCGCCAGGCCCGCCCACAAGCCCGCCGATCTGCCCCTCGACCAGCGCCTGGCTCGCTACATCGTCGAAGGCTCCCGCGACGGCCTCATCCCCGACCTCGAGCTTAAGCTCCGCCAGGGCGCCTCGCCGCTCGACATCATCAACGGCCCCCTCATGACGGGCATGAACGAAGTAGGCCGTCTTTTCGCCAACAACGAGCTCATTGTCGCCGAGGTCCTCCAGTCCGCCGAAGCCATGAAGGCCGCCGTCAGTCACCTCGAACAATTCATGGAGCGGGGCGACGCCGCGGCGCGCGGCAAGATCCTCCTGGCCACCGTCAAGGGCGACGTCCACGACATCGGCAAGAACCTAGTCGAAATCATCCTCGCCAACAACGGCTACCAAGTCATCAACCTGGGTATCAAGGTGCCCCCCGAGGAACTGATCCGCGCCTTCCACCAGCACCAACCGGACGCCATCGGCCTCTCCGGCCTCCTGGTCAAGAGCGCTCAGCAGATGGCCATCACCGCCGGGGATCTTCATGACGCTGGCATCCGCCTGCCCCTGCTGGTCGGCGGCGCCGCGCTCTCCGACAAATTCACCCGCAGCAGGATCGCCCCCGCCTACGCCGCCTCCGTCTGCTACTCGAAGGACGCCATGGCCGGCCTCCGACTCCTCAACCGCATCATGGACCCCGAAACCCGCGACGCCACCCTGTCCGCCCACTCCCCCACCAGCGCTAGCGTGGCGCAGACACTCCTGTCTGCCGAGCCGGGACTCGTCCCGGCTCCTGGCGCCCGCAGTTCCAAAGTCCGGACCGATATTTCGATCCCGCCCGCGCCCTACCTCGATCGCCGCATCCGCGATCTCCCCCACCTCGCCGAGATCTGGAGTTACATCAACCCCTTCATGCTCTACGGCAAGCACCTGGGCTTCAAGGGCAACTTCGAAAAGCTCCTGGCCGAACGCGACCCCAAGGCCCTCGAGCTACATCACAAGGTGGAAGAGGTCAAACAGGAAGCCGCCCGCTTCATGCGCCCCGGCGCCCTCTGGCAGTTCTTCGAGGCCGAGCGCGACGGCAACTCCATTCACCTGTTCGCCCCTGTCGCCGCCGGCCCCCTTCACACTTTCCACTTCTCCCGTCAGCCGCGTCCCGATGGCCTCTGCCTCTCCGATTACGTCCTCGATCCCATCGACGGCCGCCGCGACCACATCGCCCTCTTCGTCGTCACCGCCGGCCACGGTATCCGCGAGCACGCCGACGAGGCCAAGCAGGCCGGCCAGTTTTTCAAATCCCACGCCCTCCACGCCCTGGGCCTGGAGACCGCCGAAGCCTGCGCCGAATGGCTCCACCGCCGCCTGCGCGAAGACTGGGGCTTCCCCGATCTCCCCACCCTCTCCATGCACGACCGCTTCACCGCCCGCTACCGCGGCAAGCGCTACAGCTTCGGCTACGGCGCCTGCCCCAACCTTGATGACCAGCAAGCCCTCTGGTCCCTCCTCCACCCCGAAGACATCGCAGTCCAACTCACTGACACCATGATGATGGACCCCGAAGCCTCCGTCTCCGCCCTCGCCTTCCACCACCCCGACTGCGCCTACTTCACCGCAGAATAGGCATTCTTGATTTTTGCCTTTTGCCTTTTGATTTCTGCCTCTCAGGTCCCCTCCCGTTCCAGCTTGCCTGTAGTCTGCTCAAAGCGCCAGTAGGACAGGCCCATGGCCTGTCTCCTCCTAGTTGGCCCAACAGAAAGCCCACTCCTTTGAGAAAGTGGCCTTAGAATAGAGACAATTGAAGGAGGCCCAGGCGGATGGGCTCACGTTTGACGAAATCTGCTTCTCAGCGTTCCGTGGTGAGGTCATCGAGGTCTATCCGGCCGACAGGCCGTAGCCGAGTTGTCTCGTATATGGGAAGACGTTTCGCGGCGAGCCCGTGCACACTGTTTGGGCGTACAACGAGCAGAACGGGTGGGTAGTTCTGATCACGGTCTGCCGCCCTGATCCTAGCAAGTGGATCGATGGACGGCGAAGGAGGAAGCCGTATGATGCCATTTGAAAAGTGCCCAGTTTGCGGTGGTGAACTGGCAGGAATGGAAGTCGAGAAGCTGCTCCGAGGCGGCAATCATATCGCCGCCTTGAAGGTCCACGCGGAGGTGTGCGAGCGTTGCGGGGAACTCCTCTATTCGCAAGAAACCGTCCAGCGCTTCGAGCAGATTAAAGCCAAACTCCAGCACCAGGAAACCTCAGAGTTTCACCCTCTGGGGCTGTCTTTTGAAGTCCGATGACGTGACGGCCCACAGGACCTGCGTTGCGGACTGGCTTCGACCCTGCTCTTGACGAAGCGACGCATGGACCCTTGTTTTCGTGAGAGTCGCGGCGGTAGTCCTGCAGTCCCGCGAGCCTTCCACCACCCCGAGTGCGCCTACTTTAGCGCACAATAGCCATATGAGTTCGCGTACTAACCTCACCCTGGTTGTCGCTCTCGCTTGGCTGCCCGGTCTCGCCACGACCGCCACCCTCGCTGACTACGCCAATCTCCCGCTCGCTTTCGAGCGCAACACCGGACAAGCCGGCCCCCAGGTCCACTACCTGGCACGCGGCCCCGGCTACACCTTGCTTCTGAGCCCCACCCAAGCCGTGCTGCTCCTGAAAGGGGATGTCGCGCTCTCCATGAACCTCCTCGGAGCGAATTCCAGCCCGCGCCTTGACGCCCTCGACTCGTTGCCCGGGACCAGCAACTATCTCCTCGGCAACGACCCCGCCCGCTGGCGCACCGGTATCCCTCATTTCGCGCGGGTGAGGTATCAGAATGCCTGGCCCGGCGTGGATATCCTCTTCTATGGCAACCAGCGCCGCCTCGAGTACGACCTCGTCGTTTCTCCTGGCGCCGACCCGAGGCTCATCCAGTTCAACTTCGTAGGAGCACGCGAGCTCCCGCATCGACGCCCGCGGCGACCTCGTCCTCCACTTCGCCGGCGGCGAGATCCGCCAGCACAAGCCTCTGGTCTATCAGGCATTGGACGGCGTTCGCCATCCCATCCAGGGATCCTACGTCCTCACGGCCAAACGCCGCGTCGCCTTCCGCCTCGCCCCCCACGACCCCCGCCGGCCCTTGATCATCGATCCGGTCCTCTCCTACTCCAGCCACCTGGGCGGGAGCGGCGTGGACAACGGCCTCTCCATTTCCGTGGACTCGGCCGGCAACGCCTATGTGGCCGGTTCTACCCTCTCCGCCAATTTCCCCACCCTGACCCCCGTCCAGGCCAAGTGGGGCGGCAACAACAGTCTGGATGCCTTCGTAGCCAAAATCAATCCCTCGGGATCCGCTCTGCTTTACGCCACCTATCTCGGCGGCAGCGACTACGATATCGCCAACGGCATCGCCGTGGATGGCTCCGGTAATGCCTACCTCGTGGGAACCACCGCCTCCAGCGACTTCCCCACCGTGAATCCCTTCCAGGAGCGCTACCGCGGAGGAATGTTCGTCAGTGGCGGACCCGGCGGTGACGCCTTCGTGGCAAAGCTCAATCCCACTGGCGGCGCACTGGTCTATTCCACCTACCTGGGAGGCTCCCTGGATGACTTCGGGAACGCCATCGCCGTGGACCCGGCCGGCAACGCCTTCGTCGCCGGCTACACCGAGTCCAAGGATTTCCCCCTTCAAAACCCTCTCCAGGGTACCCTTCGCGGCAGCTTTGCGCCCGGGATGTGCGTTATCAGTAGGACCCAGTCTACGGTGACAGTCAGCTTTTGCGGCGACGCCTTCGTCACCAAGCTGAACGCCTCCGGCAGAACGCTGGTCTACTCGACCTTCCTCGGCGGCAACGAGGACGACCGCGGTCTCGCCATTACCGTAGATTCCTCGGGCAGCGCCTATGTCTCCGGCGTCACCGAATCCAGCGACTTCCCAACCGCCAGCCCTGCCCTGCCCAACTCCCGAGGAGGCGCCGACGCCTTTGTCGCCAGGCTGAATCCCAACGGCGCCGCCCTGGTCTACTCAACGTATCTAGGGGGCAGCCTGAGCGACTCCGGCAGAGGCATCGCCGTGGACCCGGCGGGGAATGCCTACGTCGCCGGCACCACCAGCTCGACGAATTTTCCCAGCTTCAACGGGCCGCAGTCCCTTTCCGGCGGCGGCGACTCGGACGCCTATGTAACCAAGCTGAGTCCCAGCGGCACTCTGCTTTACTCCACCTATCTCGGGGGTGGCGGCTCGGACACTGCGTACGGCATCGCCGTGGATGCGCAGGGCAACGCCTACGTCGTCGGTACCACGGCCTCCACCAACTTCCCCACCACGCCCTCCGCCCTGCAATCCGCCAACCGCGGCAACAACGATGCCTTCGTCACCAAACTGGCCGCCAGCGGCTCGAATTGGGCCTACAGCTCCTACTTGGGCGGAACCGGCGCCGAGGGGGGTCGGGGCATCGCCCTGGATGCCGCTGGCAATGCTTACCTCACGGGTAACACCGCCTCCACCGATTTCCCTACCGCGCGCCCGTTCCAGGCCCAGTACGCGGGCCCCGCTCCGCCCGCCACCCCGGCCGGCGATGCCTTCATTACCCGGGTTGACTTCGTCGAAGCTGTGCTCCAGGCCGCGCCCAGCACTCTCTCGTTCCTGTTTGTGCTGGGAGGCGCCGCCCCGCCCGCTCAGGAACTACAGATATCCAGCGGCGCCACTCCGATCAGCTTCACCATCGAGGTCTCGGGAGGAAGCTGGGTCTCCGCGACTCCCGCCACCGGAACTTCGCCCGCTAAGCTGGCCGTTTCGGTGAACCCCGCAGGTCTGCCTGCCGGCGTCTACAACGCCACCATCCGCATCGCTTCCCCCTCCGCCGTCAACAGCCCCCAGACCGTCTCCGTCCGCCTTACTGTGTCCTCCGCGCCGCTCTTCTCGGCCGCTGGCGTCGTCAATGCCGCCAGCTTCCTCCCCGGCCCGATCGCCCCCGGCGAGATCGTCACCATCTTCGGAATCCGAATCGGGCCGGACGCCCTAGTCGGCTTGCGCCTGAACACCGCTGGCTTGGTGGATAACATCCTCGCGGATACCCGGGTGCTCTTCGATGGAATCGCCGCCCCGCTCATCTACGTCTCCTCCGGCCAGTTGAGCTGTGTCGTCCCCTATTCGGTCGCCGGCAAGACTACCACCCAGGTCCAGATCGAGTACAAAGGCGAGCGTTCGACCCCAGTCTCCTTGCAGCTCGTCGCCGCCGCCCCCGCCATCTTCACCGCCGATTCCTCCGGCAAAGGCAACGCCGCCATCCTCAATCAGGACGGCGCCATCAACTCCCCGAACCTCCCGGCAGAGAAAGGCTCAGTGGTGGTCTTCTATGCAACCGGCGAAGGAGAAACCGATCCCCCGGGCGTGGACGGCCAGCCTGCTCTCGCCGTCTTTCCCAAGCCCAAGCTCCCGGTCTGGGTCCGCATCGGAGGAATCGACGCCCAGGTCCTCTACGCCGGCGCCGCCCCAGGCCTCGTGGCCGGCGTCCTCCAGGTCAACGCGCGCATCCCCGACTCGGTCACTGCCGGCACCGCCGTCCCCCTGCTCCTCACCGTCGGAACCCTCGCCAGCCGCCCCGACGTCACCATATCTATTCGCTGACCCTCAGTGGGAACAGGCTTCCAGCCGGTTCTGCCGTCGGGGTGCCCTCTGGGCCGGGGCGGCTGTCTGCGGCCCGAAATTCCCAACCGGATTTAACGACTCCCGTTTAACGAATCTCGGTGTATACTCAAATCGTGATCCGCTCTTTCCGCTGCCGGGAAACGGAAAGGCTGTTCCGGCGCGAACGCACCCGGAGATTTAGCGCCATCGAAAACGTGGCGCGGCGCAAGTTGCGAATGCTGGATGACGCCGAGACTCTCCAGGATCTCGCTGCCGTGCCGGGCAACCGTTTGGAACTGCTGCGCGGCAACCGGCGAGGTCAGCACAGCCTCCGCATCAACGACCAGTGGCGCATCTGTTTCGTCTGGCGAGACAACGCGGCGGAAAATGTGGAGATCGTCGATTATCACTGAGGAGGTCGGTATGGACAGGCGAAGGAGCCCACGGTTGCCCCCTATTCACCCTGGGGAGATCCTGCGGGAGGAGTTCTTGAAGCCACTTGGCATGTCGGCTCACCAGTTGGCCCTCCGGCTTCGCGTGCCCGCCACGCGCATCACCGATATCGTCAATGAAAAGCGAGGCATCACAGCCGACACGGCCCTGCGCTTGTCCCGCTACTTCGGCACCACGCCCAAGTTCTGGCTCAATCTCCAGGCTTCCTACGAGCTTGAAGTTGCCCAAGACCACTTAGGTGACTCCCTCAACCAGGAAGTCCTGCCAAGATCCGCGTGAGATCGGGCCCTGCCGCGCTCTCCCTCCGCCGCCGTCGCCGCGGTCGGCCGCGCCGTAAGTGCACGCCCCCCTACTTCCCCAGCGCGCCACGGGTCGCGCCCAGGGTGTTGGCTAGCGACTCGCGAGGCAGGTTGCGGATGATCGGCTCGATCAGCCAGCCCAGCCCCGTGGGCACGTTGCGCGTCAGCGAAATGGCCTCGCACTCCACGTACACGCCCCCGTCCCTCTCCTGGAACCGCCAGTAGGAGTATAAGCGCCACAACACCCCCCAGCCCGTCCCCACCGGCGATTCGTACTCCCCGGGTTTGCCCGGGTTCCGCACTTCCGCAATCCGGGTGCTGTAGGAACGGCTGTGACAGCGCGTCCGATCCAGCGGGAAATAGCGCACCTCGTGCTCGGTGTTCAGCACCACCGTCAGGATCTTCTTCTTCAGCAGCCGCATGTAGATCTTGTAGTCGTTGCCGCTGTGGCTGACAGTCTTCGAATCCACCACCTCGGGCTGGTAGATCTTCTTGTGGTTGTCGTAATTCTGCACCAGCGCCAGCGTCTTCTCCAGCGTGGTGCCCGGAATGAACACCCCCCCGATCCAGTCGTGAATTAACCCGTCCTGGACCCGCACTTGCCCCTTTCCATTCCAGCCCTCTATCACGATCTGTCCCTGGCGCACCTGCTGGCGTCTTTCGGCCTGCTCATCGACCCACAGGAAACTCTTGCCCCCGCGCAACTGCGCCTCCAGCCGCCCCTCCGTCGCCCGGATGTAACGCTCGAACGCCTGGACGGTCTCCTTCTTCAGCTCCGCCGGCGCCGCCGCCGGCTGCGCCCCCAGCCACATGCAACACAAACAGACGATTCTAGGACCCAAAGTAGGAAGCTCCCTACGCCTTTATACCGCAAACCGGCTACTATAGGTAAACCGGACTATGCAGAAAGCCGAGTTCCACGAAGCCGGCCGGGCGCAGGTGAGCCTGCTGGCGCCTCTGGAGAAGCGGTGCCTCATCTGGCTGGCCCACCGCACTCCGCGCTGGATCAACTCCGACCACCTCACCGCCCTGGGCCTGCTGGCCCTGCTGGGCGCCGGCCTCAGCTACTGGTACGCCCGCTGGAACCGCCTTGGCCTGCTGCTGGTCATCCTCTGCCTGGCTCTCAACTGGCTCGGGGACAGTCTGGACGGCACCCTGGCCCGCGTTCGCAACAAGCAGCGCCCCCGGTATGGCTTCTACGTCGATCACGTCATCGACGCCTTCGGAACCTTCTTCCTCCTGGCCGGCCTGGGCCTCTCCGGCTACATGAGCGAGCGCATCGCCGCCGGCCTGCTCATCGTCTACTTCATGCTCACCATCGAAGTCTATCTGGCCACCTACACCATCGGCACCTTTCATCTCTCTTTCTGGAAGCTCAGCCCCACCGAACTGCGCATTCTCTTGATGATCGGCAACGTCGCGCTGCTCTACCGTCCAACCGTCGGAATCCTCGGCGCCCGCTACCGCCTCTTCGATGTCGGTGGATTGTTCGGCATCCTCGGCATGACCCTGATGCTGATCACCGCGGTCGTCAAGCACACCCTGATCCTGTACCGCTCCGAGCGCGTCCCGTGAGTTTCCCCCTGCTGCTCCGCCGCTGGCTCAAGTTCAACGCCGTCGGCGCCATCGGAATCCTCGTTCAACTCCTGACCCTGGCGCTGCTAGCGGGCCCGCTCCACATACACTATCTCCTCGCCACGGCCCTGGCCGTCGAGACCGCCGTGCTCCACAACTTCATCTGGCACGAGCGCTGGACCTGGAAGGACCGAACCCCCGGCCACGCCCGCCTCGCTCTGCTGCTTTCGCGACTGCTCCGCTTCCACCTCAGCAACGGGCTGGTCTCGATCCTCTCCAACCTCCTGTTCATGCGCCTCCTGGTGGGGCAGTTCCACCTGCACTACCTCCCCGCCAATCTCCTCAGCATCGCCGCCTGCTCGCTGCTCAACTTCTTCCTCAGCGACCTGTTCGTATTCCGCCCTGCGCCTGACTGACCGCCACCTTAGATCATCGAACTCGTCCAGCCAATCCCCCGAAGCGTGCAGCGGGGCGAAGGTTATAGAATGAACACAACCGGTGGCCGCTCATGATCAACCTGCTACATTTGTCCGACCTTCACTTCGGCTATGACCAAGACAAGACCGCCCGCGCCCAGCGCGCCGGGGCGCTGGATGCCCTGGTGAGCGAACTCGACGGGCTGGAGCCAACCTGGCGGCCCGAGATCCTGGTCATCTCGGGCGACCTGACCTGGCAGGGCAAGCCCGCCGGGTACACGGAACTCAGTGAATGGCTCACAACGAAGCTATTCCCCGCCACTGATCTCACTCCCGCCAACTGCATCATCTGCCCGGGCAATCACGATTTGGACCGCAAGAAAACAATTGGGCTTCTCAAGCGGACTGGCGATCCGGAAGAGGCGGACGAAGTCCTGCGTCCGGAGTCGCTGGAGGGCGCCTTTGCACGGCCATTCGAAGCCTTTGTCAGGTTTGCCGAGTCGTTCGGCATCCCGGCGCCGATGCTACACGGCGCGCCCAGCTATCTTGCCGGCGTGCGCGAGTTCGGCGGCATCCAGTTCGTTTGCATCAACTCTGCTTGGTTCTCCCGCGACAGCAAGACAGACTGTGGCCAGCTCTGGCTGGGCCTGCCCCAGCTTCAGTCCATGCCGCTGATGAATCCGCGTGACTACAACACAAAGCCGATCGCCGTTGCGGTTTTGCACCATCCGCCCCCGTGCCTCGCCTACCACGAGTGCAACGCCCCTGGCGAGCGGCCGAATACCTATGGGTATCTGGCCCAGCGCTCGCACGTGATCCTTTCCGGTCACGCGCACGGCGCCATCGAGGAGCCCATCCGCTGGTATGACCGGGCGCGGCTCTTTCTGGGCGGCGCGGCCTATGACAACCACGAGTACCGGAACAACGTCTCCATTTTCCAGATCAACCCCAGTGCCCGCACCATTGCCCGCAGGGCGTGGGAGTACGATCCGCGGAAGCCGCAGTGGGAGAGGAAGGAGAGCGACCCCTATTCGCTGCGCATCGAAAGGCGTCGGCGAGGCACGCCCGATCCCGCGAAGTACCTGGCCTGGCTCCAGGAGCGGACGCAGTTCATTGATTTGCATCAGCTCAAAGTCGGGCCCGGGCAGGTCCCGCCCCCCGCCATCGACGTGCTGTACATCCGGCTGATGACCGCCGCGCGCGCTCTGAAAGGCGAAGAGTCCGCCGCCGGCGGAGCGATGGAACGGGCTGAGCCGGCGCCGCTGGAACAGGCCTTAGGAAGCCGGAAGCTGGTGATCGAAGGCAGGCCCGGCGGGGGCAAGACCACCTTCGTGCGGTGGATCGCATGGATGCTGTGCCGCCCGGCGGGACCGCCGCCGGAGCTGCCCGTGCGCGGATTTCCGCTGTGGATCCGGATCAGCCAGCTTGACCAGCACATCGAAAACACGTTGAACAATCGCCAGGAGGGAGACCCCACTACGCCCGAGGACCCGAGGTGGATCGCGCATTTTCTCGCCTCACAAGGGTGGAACCTGGACGAGGAGTTCTTCAGAGAGAAGCTGGACGCGGAGGATACCATTCTGCTTCTTGACGGCCTGGACGAAGCCGCCAGCAGAGCCCGGCGCGCGCGGATCGTCGGCACGATCAAGCGAGCGGCGGACCAATTCCCTTGTCGTGTAGTGGTCACTACGCGCCCGGGCGCGCATGAGGGCAGGTCCACGCTGGCGGGTTTCGAACAGGCGTCGATCGAAGACCTCAACGACGATGGAATCGAGAATTTTCTCTTGCAGTGGTGCCGCTGGCTCAAGCGCGGTGACGAAGCCGCCGCGCAAGGCTACTTGGCCGAGCTTCGCCCGGCGCTGACTGTTCCTGCCCTGCACATCCTGGCGCGGAATCCCCTCATGCTGACCGCGCTGGCTGTGCTGCACCTGCGGCGGAGCCGGCTTCCCGAGCAACGCGCCCAACTGTACGAACAGATCATGGAGTGGCTGGGCGACCAGGCCGTGGAAAGGCACCCGGAACTCTCCAAAGATGAGCGCCTCCGCCGGTTCGGTTCACTCGCCTTGGCCATGCAGGAATGGAAGGGCGGGATGAAATTGCAGATCGGGATCCAAACCGCGGCGCAGCTTATCGCGCGGGCCGATCTACCCCCCGACCAGGCCAGCGATTTCCTCGAACAGGCTCAAGTGGACAGCGGCATCATCACCCTCCGGGGTGGAGAGATCGCTTTCTGGCACCGCAGCTTCCAGGAGTACCTCGCCGCCCGCACGCTTGCGAACTTGCCGGACGCCAAGCTGTGGCCGCGCGCCCGGAAATTCCTCTATTCGCCGGAAGGCCGCGAAATGCTGCCGTTGCTGGCGGGCTACATGGCCGGGAGCGCCCGGGAGCGTCTCGACGTTCTGTTCAAGGACCTCACGCGCCATGCCGTCTCCCAGACGAAACTGGAGCGCAAGGCGCACGCCGTCGGCGTGCTGGGTAACATGCTCGCGGATGTGGCTCCCGCCGGGTATGCGCTCAGCGGACCGGCCGAGAGGCAGTTCGGAAGATTGCGCGGCGCCGTCATGGCCATCTTCCAGAAGGGCAAGCCGAAAGGCATCGGCCTGAAAACGCGCGTGGCGGCGGCGGAAGCGCTGGACCAGGCCAGCCAGTCCCGGCTGCGCACACCGGGCGATCAAGACTACTGGGTGAAGATCCCCGGCGGTACGTTCAACATTGGCGATCCCAAGGCGTACGAGAGCCTGCCGGTGAAATCCGTGACTGTGGCCACGTTCCGGATCGGCAGGTTCCCGGTAACCGTGTGGGAGTACGGCAAGTTCCTGGACGACACGAACTCCGACAAGCCGCCGAGGTGGGACGAGCAGGACAGCCATCCAAGCCGACCGGTGGTGTATGTGACGTGGCACGATGCGCAGCGCTACTGCCAGTGGGCCAGCCAGAAGTCGAAGATAAACTGCGAGCTGGCTACCGAGCAGCAGTGGGAGTTCGCGGCGCGCGGTCCTGAGGAGCGTATCTATCCGTGGGGTCCGGAGGGACAGGAGCCTGATGAGCACAGGGCGAATTTCAATGACCCGGGCGGCGGGCCGACGCCGGTCGGCATGTTTCCCGACGGCAACACCCCCGACGGGATGGCCGACCTGGCGGGGAATGTGTGGGAGTGGACGCGCAGCGATTATGACAAGGACACCAAAGTCCTGCGGGGGGCGTCCTTCTACAGTGAAGCCTGGGACTTGCGCGCTGCCACCCGTAACAGGAAGGTGCCTGGCATCAGGGACGACTACTTTGGGTTTCGGTGCGTCCGGGAATAGCTTTTCTTGATGCTTTTTGCTTTTTCCTTGCCCGAGGCGCAGCCTCGGGCGGAATTTTTTTGACAGGGGGGTTTATGAAAAAACAGGACGATGGTCCACCGGTGGCCGTGGACAAGGCGTACGATTTCGTGTTGTGGTTGCTGCCGAAGGTCGAGAACTTTTCGGGCGAGATTCGTTGCCTGCCCCGAATTGCCCTCCCGAACGCGCTACTCTTGTGGGGAAAGGACCATACGCAATGATGATTCGTAAAGAGGACGCCCTGGAATACCATTCCTCGCCGACCGCCGGCAAGGTGTCGGTCGTACCGACCAAGCCCTGCCGCACCCAGCGCGATCTCAGCCTGGCGTACACGCCCGGCGTGGCCGTGCCCTGCAAGGAAATCGAGCGCGATCCCAGCCTGGCCTACAAGTACACCGCCAAGGGCAACCTGGTGGCCGTGGTCTCCAACGGCACCGCGGTGCTGGGCCTGGGCAACATCGGCGCGCTGGCCGGCAAGCCGGTCATGGAAGGCAAGGGCGTGCTCTTCAAGCGCTTCGCCGACATCGACGTTTTCGATATCGAGCTGGCCACCGAAGATCCCAAGGAAGTCATCCGCGCCTGCCAGTTGCTCGAGCCCACCTTCGGCGGCATCAACCTGGAAGACATCAAGGCGCCGGAGTGCTTCGAGATCGAAGAAGAGCTGAAGCGCACCATGAAGATCCCGGTCTTCCACGACGACCAGCACGGCACCGCCATCATCTCCGGCGCCGCCCTGCTGAACGCCCTCGAGCTGGTCGGCAAGAGCATCGACAGCGTCAAGATGGTCTTCAACGGCGCCGGCGCCGCGGCGATCTCCTGCGCCGAACACTACATCCGGCTGGGCGTCAGGCGCGAGAACATCCTCATGTGCGACACCAAGGGCGTGATCTACAAGGGGCGCACCGAGGGCATGAACCGTTACAAGGAGCGCTTTGCCCGAGAGACCGGGTGCCGCACCCTGGCCGATGCGCTGCGCGGCGCCGACGTCTTCGTCGGCCTCTCCACCGGCAACTGCGTCACGCCCGAGATGCTCCGGGCCATGGCCGAGAACCCCATCGTCTTCGCCATGGCCAACCCCGATCCCGAGATCCCTTACGACGTGGCCACCAAGGCCCGCCCCGACGTCATCATGGGCACCGGCCGCTCCGACTACCCCAACCAGGTCAACAACGTCCTGGGCTTCCCCTTCATCTTCCGCGGCGCGCTGGACGTGCGCGCCACGGCCATCAACGACGAGATGAAGCTGGCCGCCACGCGCGCCCTGGCCGCCCTGGCCAAGGAGGACGTGCCCGATTCGGTCCGCGCGCGCCTACGGCGTCGAGCGCATGGAGTTCGGCCGCGACTACATCATCCCCAAGCCGTTCGACCCCCGCGTGCTCATCTGGGAGGCCTCCGCCGTGGCCCAGGCCGCCATGGAGACCGGCGTGGCCCAGCAGCCCGTCGATATCGAGGAGTACAAGGAGCAGCTCGAACGCCGCCTCGGCAAGGCTCACGAAGTGATGCGCGTCATGATCCACAAGGCGCGCCGCCAGCCCAAGCGCGTGGTCTTCCCCGAAGGCGAGGAGAGCAAGATCCTGCGCGCCTGCCAGATCCTGCTGGACGAGAAGATCGCCAGCCCCATCCTGCTGGGCAATGCCGAGAAGATCCGGCGCCCTCGCCGCGGACCTGCATCTCCATCTGGACGGCGTCCAGGTCGTCGACCCCGCCAAATCACCCGACCGCGACCGCTACGTCGAGGAGCTCTATCGCCTGCGCCAGCGCAAGGGCGTCACCCTCCGCGAGGCCCGCGAGCTGATCCTCAACCGCAACTTCTTCGGCTCGATGATGGTGCACACGGGCGACGCCGACGCCCTGATCGGCGGCCTCACCCAGCACTACCCGGACACCATCCGCCCCGCCCTCCAGGTGATTTCGCCGCGCGCGAGGGCGGCCACAAGGTCTCCGGCGTCTACATGCTGATCACCGCCAAGGGCGAGATCTACTTCCTGGCCGATTCCACGGTCAATATCGAGCCCACCGCCGAAGACCTGGCCGAGATCGCCATCTGCGCCGCCGAGATGGCGCGCCGCTTCAACGTCGAGCCCCGCGTGGCCATGCTCTCCTTCTCCAATTTCGGCAGCACCCGCCATCCGCTCTCCGAGAAGGTGCGCCGCGCCACGGAGATCGTCCGCAGCGCGTGAACCCGGCCTCATGGTGGACGGCGAGATGCAGGCCGACACCGCCGTGGTTCCGGAGATCATCGAGGAAGACCTACCCCTTCAGCGACGCTGAAGGGCGGGGCCAACGTGCTGGTCTTCCCCAACCTGGAGTCCGGCAACATCGCCTACAAGCTGCTGGCGCGCATCGGCGAGGCGCGAAGCCATCGGCCCGATCCTGATGGGCGTGCCCAAGCCCGTCCACGTCTTGCAGCGCGGCGCCGAAGTCAACGACATCGTCAACATGGCCGCCATCGCCGTGGTGGACGCCCAGCAAGCCGTGCGGGCCTGACCTACCACTCGACCGCTCTGCCCGCCTCCAGCGCCCACACCTCGCAGCCGGGCAGATCCCGGATCAGCCCCGCCAACTGCTCCGGCCTGCCCGTCAGCGGCGGGAAAGTCCCGAAGTGCATCGGGATGACTTTCTTGGGCTTCAGCAAGCGGCAGGCCAGCGCGGCCTCTCGCGGGCTCATGGTGTAAAGGTCGCCGATGGGCAGGATCGCCAACTCGGGCTGGTAGAGCTGCTGGATCAGCGCCATATCGGAGAACACGTTGGTGTCGCCGGCGAAGTACAGCCTGCGGCCGTCCGGCAAGGTCAGCACGTAACCCGACGCTTCGCCGCCATAAACGATCGTGCCCCCGTCATCGATCCCGCAACTGTGAACCGCGTGCGTCATGGTGACGGTCACTGGCCCGATCCTCTGCGAGCCGCCCTTGTTCATCCCGTTCAGATTCTGCACGCCCTTCGACCCCAGCCAAAGGCAGGTCTCGTAGATCGCCACCACCTGCGGCGAAAACTTCAACGCCAGCGCCACCGCGTCATGGATGTGATCGAAGTGCCCGTGCGTGATCAGCATCGCATCCAACCGCGAGAACGAGTGCCCGCTCGGGTAGGCCGGATTCCCCTCCACCCAGGGGTCCGCCACCCACACCTCTCCCGATTCCAACCGGAACTGAAACGTGCCGTGTCCAAGCCAGGTGATTTCCAACATGTCAACGCTCCTCCCTCCGATGATAAAGCTAGCGGCTAGCGGCTAGCAGCTAGCCTCGATTTCCACGGACCGTCTGGCGTAGCCGATCTCACTACGCTCCCATACCAACTCAGTAGCAATCGCGCTCCATGCGACGTCGGCTGTTCGAAGAAGGTCTCGGAGAAACCGAACTTCGTTAGTTCGAAGCGCGATCGTCGTGCGACGGTCGTGAAAGTTCTGCCGTTGGAAGAAACGTCGTCGAGGATGACAAAGCCAGCCGCCAGCAGACGGTTCCGTGCCTCGGTCAACCACGTATTCATCTTGCCTCCTTCGATAAAGCCCAACTCGTCCATTTCCAGATTACTCGCATTTCATGCGGAAGCGGTGCGGTGATAAGATTTGTTCTGGAATGAGGAACCCAGTCAATCGGAGAGAGTTCATGAGCGGTGTGGCAGGCGGCGCCCTGGCGGCGGGCGAGCCGAAGTACCGGATCATTGACCCGCACGTGCATGTCTGGAAGCGCGACCCGAAGTATCCCTGGGCCAAGGAGACGACCAAGCCGCCGGAAAAGGACGCGACGCCGGAAATGCTGCTGGAGCTGATGAGAGCGCACGGCGTGGCCAAGACGGTGATCATCCAGGTGATTTACTACCGCTGGGACAACAGCTACCTGGCGGATGTGCTCAAGCAGTATCCGAACGATTTCCAAGGTGTGGCGCGGGTCAATCCGGAGGATCCGGGAGCGCCGGACCATCTTTCGCGGCTGGTTCAGGAGCAGGGCTTTCGCGGGGTGCGGCTGAGTCCGGCGGCGGGGGCGGCGGGGGATTGGATCCGCGGGCCGCTCATGCCGCCGTTGTGGAAGCGCTGCCGCGCGCTGAAGGCGCCGATGACGATCCTGGCGCCCATCGGACGCATCCCGGATGTGGAGCGACTCATCGACCGGTTCATGGACCTGACGGTGGTGATCGATCACATGGCGGACTGTCCTGTGGATCAGCCGCAGGAACTCGACAAGCTGCTGGCCTTGAAGAAGTATCCGAAGGTCTTCGTCAAGATCTCCCACACCTGGTCGCTTTCGAAAGGCCCCTACCCGTACGTTGACACGCACGTGCAAGTGAAGCGGCTGTACGACGCCTTCGGCCCGCGACGGCTGATGTGGGGCACCGACTGGCCGCTGGTGGAGAATCACTGCGGTTACGCGAAAGCTCTGGCCGTGGTGCGCGACGAGATAAAGTTCCTCAACGCGGAAGACAAGCGCTGGATGCTGAGCAGGACGGTCGAGCGCGTGTGGCCGTTCAAGTGAGCGACTAAAGCCCCATTTGTTTGCGGCTGGGAAAGAGTCCGCGCGTGGGCCACTTTCGGTCTCGCCAGGCAATTGACGATTGGCTCATTGACGATTGCAGATTGGTTTGGCTGCGGCTTCGCCGCGCCGTGTTCAGTTGAACCTGTAACCCTTTGTCTGCCGCAACTCGTCAGTCATGTCTGGGTTTAGTAGTTACCGCATGTAAAGGAAGCGGCAAATCATGAGACGCATGGCAGCAATTCTGAGCATCGCGCTGGCAACGACCGTGGTGATCATTGCGCAGCGGCCCGGAGGCATGGGGCCGTTCCGCGGGCGTGGCCGGCCGATGGGTGATCCATCTTCCATGGGAAATCCGCCTTTGGCGAAGACGGAAGAGGAGAAGAAAATCCTGACAGTGCTCGATAGCATCGTCACGTCCGGAGAGATGTTCCAGAATGTTCCGGCGCAAGACGGCCGGATGCTGCGGCTACTGACGGAGACGGCCGGCGCCAAGAACGTCGTCGAGATCGGCACCTCGACGGGCTACTCGGGCCTCTGGCTTTGCCTGGCTCTGCGAGCGACGGGCGGCAGCCTGACTACGTTCGAGATCGATTCCCACAGGGCGTCGATCGCCCGCGAAAACTTCAAACAGGCCGGGGTCGATCAAATGGTCAAGATCGTCCAGGGAGACGCCCACGTGAACATAGCGAAGCTGAAGGCGCCGATTGATGTGGTCTTCTTGGATGCGGACAAGGAAGGCTACCTGGACTACGTCAACAAGCTTCTGCCACTGGTGCGTCCCGGCGGACTGATCCTGGCCCACAATGTGGGCCAGGCTGAAATGTCCTCAGGCTACGTGAAGGCCCTCACTTCGAATCCGGACCTGGATACCGCCTTCTACATGGAAGGCGGAGGGGCTCAGCATAACGCTCAAGAAACGCTGAGGGCCGCCGGGTCGCGCTGAAATTCCTGCCCACAGAAGTATCTGGCGACAGACAGGCGCTGGAACGATTTCAGCGAGAAACCGGAGCCGCGTCGGCGCTGAATCATCCCAATATCTGCACCATTCATGACATCGACGAGGCCGAGGGCCGCCCCTTCATCGCGATGGAGTTGCTGGAGGGGCGAACACTCAGGCGCCGCATCGCAGGCAAGCCGATGCCGACCGAAGAACTGCTCGAGCTGGCCATCCAGATCGCCGGTGCGCTGCGGGAAAGACTCTTTGGCCCCGCCGGCGCGCCACGCATCGAATCCCTCGCCGTGCTGCCGCTCGCAAACCTCTCCCGCGATCCGGAGCAGGAGTACTTCGCCGACGAGATTACCGAGGAGTTGATCACCCAGCTTTCCCAGGTCAGGGCGCTGAAGGTGATCTCGCGCACTTCGGTCATGCGCTACAAAGAGGCCATAAAGCCGATGTCGGAGATTGGGCGCGAGCTGAAGGTAGACGCGGTGGTGGAAGGCTCGGTGCAGCAGTCGGGCGGCCGGGTGCGCATCACCGCGCAGTCGATTCACGCCGCCACCGACCGGAACCTGTGGGCCAGGAGTTACGAGCGCGACTTGAAGGATGTGCTGGCCTTGCAGGATGAAGTGGCGCGGGCCATCGCGGCGGAAGTCAGAATCGAACTCACTCCGCAGGAGCACAAACGCCTGAGCCGCACCCGTCCGATTAACCCGGAAGCTTATGAGGCCTACCTCAAGGGGCGCTTTTTCGCGGGCAGACCAAAGTGCAGGCAGAAGGGGATCGAATACCTCGAAGAGGCGGTCCGGAAAGACCCTGGGGATGCGCTGGCATGGGCTGTGCTGGCGGAGAGAGAGGGGATGATGTACTACGCGCAGGACCTACCCCTCAGCAACAAGGTCCTGACGGAGATCAAGAAGGCAATCGACCTGGACGATACGCTGGCCGAGGCGGTCGTCAATATCGGCGACCTGAAGTTCTACTGGAATTGGGACTGGGCCGGGGGCGAAGCGGAGTTCGGCCGCGCCGTGGAACTCGATCCCGGCTCTGCGGACGCCCAACAGCATTACGCTCTTTGTCTGTGGTTGCTGGGCCGCAAAGACGCGGGGCTGCGGCAGATGGAGCGCGCCCACCAACTCGATCCCCGCTCGCCTTCCTTCAACATGAACGCCTTCAACCACGTGTTCTTCGGGTCGCCCAACACCAGCCCGATCAGTACCGCCTTCGGCCAGGTAACCAGCCAGACCGGATACCCGCGGCGGATTCAGTTGGGATTCAAGCTGCTGTTCTGATAGGCAGCACCAAATTCGGGGACAGACGGAACTGTCCCGCCGACGAGCTGATGCCGGCACCTATGGCACTCGGTACTGGGCGTCCTTGGATGCGATTAATCTGCCATCGACGTACAGGGAGAAGGTGGTCTTGCGATCCGTCGCCCCGAACGGCGAAATCTGGATGAATCCGCCGAACACAGCGAGGGAACTATTCGTTTGGCTGTCTACTACGAAGCGTGTGCCGCGCGTCAGCGTACCGGAGGTCTTCATTTGAGACATGGAACTGCCCTGCGTCGCCACGTTCGGCATCGGCAGGTATTGGGTGCTGATCGCCCACGATGGGTCCATGCGTGACGCCGGCAAGATGTTGTTCGGGAGAGGATACATGAGGCCCGTCGGTGTCAGGGTGAGGAAATCCCACACTGCGACGAACTCTGTATTCGAGAAATCGCCCGCCCGTGCGGCAGGAGTGGGCACAATGACGGTAGCGTCCCATGTTCCCGCCTGCGGGTCGATGCTGATCAGCGTACTGCCCGCTTCGCCCGTGGCCAGCACTTGAAAGGGCTTGGCGTCGGGCTGAATGTCGAAGGCTACGCTAAATGCTCCGGCCAGTGGCATCACCGAAAAGCTCGCCGGCGCCGCCATCGGAGTCATGTTGTAGGGCGGCTGAGACGGGTTGGTTGCCGGGTAGAGCCCGTCGATGGCGCCGGTAACGTTGGCGACGTTCGCGCCCGCCGCTAGGCCGATTTGTGTCACGTTGCTCTGCCAGGCTTTGGTGCGCAAATAGAGGCGGTCGGAAACCACCCCGGCCGGGGAGACATTTAGCTGGTAGATGCCCGGAAAGCCAGGCGCTAGCCCGGCGAACAGGAGGTCAGCCTTCTTGTCGCCAACATACACTTCGACGTTGTCGGCAACGCGGTTAAAGGGTTCGATGGCGTTCCCTCCGCTTTGCGAAGAGGACGGGGCGGGGTTGGTGGGCCCCAGGCAGGCGGCATACAGAATGATCGGGTCATTGCCGATTACATCCAGCGGATGAAAACCAGCATCGAAATACCACGCCTTGCCCTGCCCGCTGGAATCGCGCGTGTAAATGGCGGGCGCCGAGCGCTCCAGGCGCACATAGTAGCGACTCGACGATCCGCCCGGCGCGGTCACGACCATTGCAGCATTCGAGATGGCGACGTCGAACGGAATGAGTGCATTCACCTGTCTCGAGGAAACGTACAGCAGCGGTGCGGCCTTTCCGTCGAACGTCACCGAAACGCCGTTCAGTTGAAGAGGCAGGGGCACGCTGGGGGCTAGGCCTTCGCTCTGGGCCAAGCCACTTCCGTAAATAGCCGCCCAACAGCCGGGAGCCAAAGCGCCGGAATACGATATGGCATTGACAACCGCGGTCACGGAAGGTTGTGCGCTAGCCAATGCGGTCAGAAAGGGCAACGCTAGCACACGAAAGATTCGCAACAGCATATTGGGTCTGCCCCCTCTCTCACATGTTAAATCTAATGAGGCTTGCAGAACACAGTGACAAATTCTGATGTGGCGCAGGCACTCTTGCCTGCCGCGCCGAGACTCATCTCGGCGCTCGCGCGGGTTTTTCCACGCGGCTCAAGAGCCGACATGAGTGTCGGCTCGGCAGGCTGAAGCCCGCGCCACCTCGGCAGCGTGTTATCACCCAATTACGCCAGCCTCAGTAATCCGAGTGCCTGAACTGTCAATGAGACCGGGCATGTTTGGGTATGATGAGACAAAGATCGGAAAGGTCGATCGGGATGGCAGTTGAGCGAAACTCCCGGCTGCCCTCGGGGTTAAGCCCTTGGGCAGGGTACACCTGTCCGGATGCGTGTGGACTGAAGCAGGCCTAGTCTGTTTCGGCTTTGAACATGGTGACATCCTTGATTTCCGCGCTTGTCCTGACAGCGGCCCTGGCTGGCGCAGGCACGGAAAAAACGTTCGTGCCTGTCTTTGAAAGTCGCGCCGACCTGACTCCCCAAAGCAGAATCGATGAACTGGTTTTCGAGCAAGTTGAAGCGGTTGGGCATTCAACCGGCGAATCTGTGTTCCGACGGGGTGTTTGTCCGGCGCGTGTATCTGGACGTCATCGGCACGCTGCCCACCCCCCAGGAGGCCTCGCAGTTCCTGATGGACCGGGATCCCGAACAAACGCCGCGCGTTGATCGATCGCCTGCTGGAGCGTGAGGAGTTTGCGGATTATTGGGCGATGAAGTGGAGCGACCTGCTGCGGGTCAAGGCGGAGTTCCCCATCAACCTGTGGCCCAATGCGGCCCAGGCCTATCACCGCTGGATCCGGACTTCCATCCGGGAGAACAGGCCGTATGACCGGTTTGTTCGGGAGATGCTGACCCAGAACGGCAGCAATTTCCGCGTGCCCCCGGTCAACTTCTACCGCGCGGTGCAGAGCAAGGAACCGCAGGCTATTGCGCAAACCGTGGCCCTGACGTTCATGGGAACGCGGGCGGAGAACTGGCCGCAAGAGCGGCTGTCGGGCATGGCGGCCTTTTTCTCGCAGATCGGCTACAAGGAGACGGGGGAATGGAAGGAGGAGATCGTTTTCTTCGATCCGGGCAAGACCACGGCGCCGTCGACAGGCTGCGGTTTTTCCGGACGGAAACCGCGCACGGCTGGCCCCGGACCGGGATCCGCGGGAGGTCTTCGCCGATTGGCTGATTGCCCCGCAGAACCCCTGGTTCGCGCGCAACATCGTCAACCGCGTCTGGTCCTGGCTGCTGGGGCGCGGCATTATTCATGAGCCGGACGACATCCGGCCGGACAATCCGCCGCGCAATCCCGAGCTGCTGGCCTTTCTGGAGCGGGAGTTGGTCGCGGCCCGCTACGACCTGAAGCACATCTACCGGCTTGATTCTGAACTCGAAGACCTACCAGCTTTCCTCCATTCCCAAGACCGAGCAATCCGGAGGGCGAGGCGCAATTTCGCGTACTATCCGCTGCGCCGGCTGGAAGCGGAGGTGCTGATCGACGCCCTGTGCCAGATCACCGGGACGACGGAGAAATACACCAGCGCCATTCCGGAGCCGTTCACCTTCATTCCCGAAGGCCAGCGGTCGATCAGCCTGCCGGACGGCAGCATCACCAGTCCCTTCCTGGAATTGTTCGGACGTCCGCCGCGCGACACCGGTCTGGAATCGGAGCGCAACAATCGCCCCTCGGCCGCCCAACGGCTGCACCTGCTGAATTCGAGCCATGTCCAGCGCAAGATAGAAGCAGAGCCCGAAGTTTCAGTACCTGATCCGAAACGCGAAGAATCCGCAAGAGCTCGTAACCGGACTTTACCTGATGATTCTTTCGCGTTTCCCGACGGCAGAGGAGTTGAAGATCGTGGGGGCGTATTCCCAGTCCGGCCCCGCGAAAGGACGCGAGGCGGTGCTGGATCTGGCGTGGGCTTTGATCAACAGTGCGGAGTTTCTATACCGGCATTGAAGGGAGAGCAGGACATGAGCACGGAAAACGGCATGCCGATCTCCAGGCGTGAGGCGGCGCGACGAGGGTTCTTCGGCGCAGCCGGGTTGCTGCTGGGCGATAGTCTGGGCCTTCCTCGCGTAGCCACGGCGCAATCGGTCAAGGCCAAGGCCAAGTCGGTCATCCAGATTTGGATGTGGGGCGGCCCGTCGCATCTGGACACCTTCGATCCGAAACCGGAGGCGGGCAACGACTACTGCGGTCCACTGAACAATCCGATCCCGACCAACGTGAACGGGATCCGGATCGGCGAACTGCTTCCGCTACTGGCCAAGCAGGCCGACAAGTACTCCATCATCCGCAGCATGACCGCGTAAATGCGCGATTTCATTCCGCAATTTTTGTATTCTTTTTTGGGCTTCGGTCTTTTGCATACCAAGTTTAATAATTTAAGTCTAGCTCTCGCTCTACGGCATTTGTTCCTTGTACGCAGGTACCTCCTCCGTTATTATATCCTTTGGAGACAATACTGGTAGAAATTGGTGAAGAAGAAGTTTTAGTAATAATAACCTTGGCGCAAGATTGAAGCGTACTACCCATACCAGCAACAGTAAAAGTCCAGGGTGAAGAAGAGCCAACTATGGAAACAGAATTACCTAGACATTGGATTGTTGCAGGACCTGTTCCTCCAAAAAATGGCAGAACCTTTATCGTTATAAAGCGCGCATTCAGCTCCAGTGTCAGCGGCAAAAAAAGCATCATTAGTATCTTTAGCCGAAGTGCCAAACTTGATTTCTTTCAAAGCAATATTGGCAACGCCCGAAGCGATGGATAAAAGAATCGCGGAGAGTGTAACTGCAAAAAGTATTACGAAACCTTTATTCTTTTTTATTTTTTTAATAATTGTCATTTTACACT
>CAVRZY010000190.1:0-69747 GCA_963725415.1 uncultured Acidobacteriota bacterium
GAAGCCGTCGTCGAGGATGTACGTCTTGCCGAAGTAGGCGGACGGCAGAAACTCGAGGTTGAAGCCGGCCTGTCCCACCAGCGCTTCGGGCAGGGGCTGGTCCAGGTGAATGGCGACGCGCAAGCCGCCGTCTTCCGCGGTCACTTCCAGGCGATAGCTGACGCCGTAATCGGGGAACGAGCAGAAGGCGGTCAGGCGCCGGTTGGCTTGGTCGGCTACGCGCCGCTGAAAGACGGGAACCGCATCCCATTGCTCCGGCGCCGGCACGAGACGCACTTCGCCGTTGGTGGCGATGCGCTCGCCGTGGAGAATCATCTCCATCGCGCTCACCTTCTGATCGATGAAGACCGGATGGAAGACGTTGTGGTAGAGAAGCACGCTGAGGCCCTGTTCGTCCAGGTACTCCTTGTCGTTTACCCGCAGGCCGCCGCCGTCGAGGCCGGACAGCGGCGAAACTGCCAGCAGCGCGCTCAATGCAAGCGCCGCGCGGATGGTTTGGGTACGCGGAGTAGCGTCGTGTCGCATGGCGGGAGACCGACCATCCAGCGTACCCTACCTACCACCGCTGTAGCGCCTCCTCGATCCGCCCAGCGGCTTCGACGTCTTTCTCGCGCGCCTGGAGAATCAGCTCGGCGGTCTTCTTGCGAACCGCGGGATCCGCAAAGCGGCTGGCGTGCTCCTCGGAATCGCCCGGCCCGCCCACCAGCGCCCACACCTGCCACATGAGAGTGTGCTCGGCGTCGTAGCAGCCGGCGGCCTGCTCGAGGACCGCCGGCGCGGACATAGGTCGCATCCAGGCGCCATTCCCGGCCGTGTGCGCTGACCTTGTCATACCCCAGGCCGTCGCCTCGAAACTCCAGGAATGCTCTCAAGCACGAAGGGAACAGCGTCGATTCCGGGCAGGGCGCCAGCCCGTCCTTCTTCTCCCGCTGGTGCAGCTCGAAACCGACCACCGAGACTCGTTCCAGAACTTTCCGTGCCCGCTCGTTGAACTCGGCTCCGGGAGCGTGTTGCCGCAGAGTATCTTGAATCACTGCCACCATCCTTTCTTTGAGCTTATTGCGGGCCGAGTGGAGCCGGCTCTTCACCGTCGCAGCGGGCACCTCCAGGAAATCGCCGGCCTCCTGTCGCATGGACGATCAGGCTTGTGGAGGGTCAGGTCACGGTCACGAGTGGCAGATGTTGCACGGTCTCCCACTGGCGTTCCGGAGACATCGTTTTCGAACGCCCGAGGTGAGGCCGGTAGAGATCCGCCGAGCTTCTCCCCGCGAGCGCCGGCGGACAGAGGTCCTGGCGGACAAAGAACGCGTTCACTCCGGCCGACTCGACGGCGACAAGCACGTAGCCCAACTGCCTGCCGAGCAGTTCGAGGGCCGGGAGCGAGGCGCCGTGATAGAACAAGTCCGGGTAATCTCCCAGCCAGCGGAAGTCCGGTTTGTAGGGAACGGTAACCGCCCGGGTGGCGCCGAAGGAAGCGTTGTACTCCATGACGACCAGGCGTGGGCTGACCACGCGTACGGCCTTCCACAGCCAGTAATCGACGCCGTCAACGTCGATCGAGAGCACCCCGAGTTCCCCGCTAAAGCCGGCTTCCTCGATGAGTCCGTTCACGTTCTCCGCGGTGACGAACGCCTGCCGGACTTGCACCCGGTTGCGCTTGCGGGCCAGCAGCCGCGCAGCCAGACGCAGCGCGGCGTCGGCTCCCAGCGGGTTCGCCTCCAGCATCAAGCCGTCCCAACCCAGCAGAAAGGCCAGGATGGCCGTGTTGCACTCTTGGGCGTCTTCGACGCCGATCTCCACGAAGGTCTTCGACGCCGCGCCGGTCTGCTCGATGAGCGACAGGAGAAGCCCATCTTCCCCGAACTGCGAGTAGATGCTGAACTCGGGCAAGCCGGGCGAGGTCTCGGAGAACAGGGCCGGATGCTGTTGGCGGAGCCAGATCTCGGCCAGGCGGGCGCGCGCCGCTTCCACGTCACGCAGCCGGTCGTCGATGTGCAAGAGATGGCGAATTCGGACCAGCAGCTTGGGAGAGATCATGCGGCGCAGAAGACTACGGTAGAACTGTTTCATCTCGTTTTCCGTAGCATACCTTTTTCCGCCGGGGCATCACCGCGCGGCTCTCCGCCGGTAGATGCGCGTCCCGCCGGTGCTTCCGGCCAGTTCGTAGCCCGCCAGCCAATCCCGGAGATCCGGGAAACCCGTGATGGCCAGGGAGGGATTGTACGGCCCCAGCCCGTCCACGATGAAGTCCGGAGCCGAGGCGGCGAGCTCCCGCCGATTTGCCTGGGCAATCCGGGGCGCGCTGGCCTCCGACGTCACGAGGTGACGATCGGCGAAGACGCCGGTGAGCGGTTGGGAATCCAGGAAGCGGTTGGCCGCGGGCATTCCCGCCAGCACGTTGAGCTCAGGCCGGTAGCCCCAAACGAACAAGCTGTCGCCCGGGCGGGCGAGACTTTTCAACAGGCCCGCGGCGGCCCGGCAGTCCTCCAGCAGTGCCAGGTCCAGCCAGTCGTGGGCCCGGCCGGCCAGGGTTTCGTACGCCAGGGTGAGGTGCCGGGCGCCGAACCGCACGGTGGGAACGCTGAGCAGCAGCACCAGCAGCACGGCCCGCGCGCGTGCCGGCAGCAGAGCGAGCCCGCGGGCGGCGGCCAGCGTCATCACCGGCAGCAGCGCGAAGTAATACCGCGGGAAGAAGCGCCATCCGACGGCAATGGATCCCAAGGCGAGCAGCGCCCAAAAGGCGAGCCTCGCGGCCGTCCCGTCGCGATTCCGCCACCAGTAGGCGGCGGCTCCGGCCACCAGGGCAGCGTGGAATCCGGCCCAGTTCCCGGTGCGTCGTATCCCTTCCGCAAGCGGGTTGGAAAGCGGAGAATCCCGCGAATAAAGTATGCCCCACGACCACACCTGCTGGAAGTAGTCTCTCAGGGTGCCCTGGGCCGTCAAGGCGGCCAGGCCGGCAGCCACCGCGGCGCCGTAGCCGGCGAGAGTACGCCGCCAATCGCCGGGGCGCCAAAGAATCACCACGGCAAGAAGGTAGAAGGCTTTGGCGTTGGCGTGCAGTGCGGCGCCTGCGAGGAATCCCGCCAGCACGCTCCGGCCGGAGGCCGCCGCCCACACCGCAGCCAGCGCGAACGGCACCGTGAGCATATCGGGCGCCAGCGGCACGGTGGCGGGCGGGTGATCGAAGGTAAGGAAGAAGGCCAGCAACAGGGCCGCGCCGACCGCCTCGGTGGCGCCGAAAAGGCGGCGGGCGGTGATTCCCGCAAGCAGGGAACAGAGGGCCGCGAAGAGCGATCCTGCCATGCGAAGGAGCCACCCCGGCTCCGCGCCCCACAGCAGGTAGACCCAGGCGTAAAATGGCGGCTTGTCAAACCAGACGTCCCGGTAGAGGACGTCGCCGTGCAAGATGCGCGACGCCGCCGCCAGCGGATACGCTTCGTCCACCCACAGCACATCGACGTGACCAAGCCGGAAGGCGAGCGTGCAGAAAAAGATCGGAATGGAGAGCAGAAGGAGCCGACGATCCAAATGCCATTCTATCGGTTCCCGGTGCCACCGGTTACGCAATTCAGCGCGGGGCGATCGCGGGTTGCTCTTCAATGAGTCCCCCAATACATGCTGGGACACCGAGCAGGAGGGAAGTGGTGCTTTCAACAGAAACCAGAAGGGCAAGTTGACAGCGACCTCTCCCCAGGAGGCTGCAACGTCACCTCCCTCTTGACGGAGGCTGCTGCGCCGAGATGTCAAACCGATCACGAAGCTCGCGAACGCCATCCTTGGGAGCGTAGTACTCCTGGTCTTGTTGAACCAGCCATCCCTGCTTCACGCACCACGCAAGGAAACCGGCGCCGACAGCGGCAGGATCAGCGTGCTTCAGCCCCTTCGCGCGCTGTTGCGCGAGCGTGAGGTGCGTACGGTGCCACTCTTCGGCTTGCTCTTTCGTGATGCCCATCTTCTTCATCAAAGCATCGTGCTGTTTGGTTGAGAGGGCCGGCGCGGTCCTATGAAATTGCTCATGCTCCTCTTTGGTGATGATCATGCCCATGTGGTGGATTCTCTTGGCCATCCGTCAGACTCCTTTCGTTCCACCCGAAGCTTACGCTCGATCATCAAACGGGGTCAATCGAATCAGTCAAGTTCTTATGGTCGGAAGAGGTCTTTCGGACGCCCGGGCTGGATCATTCCGCGACGGGGCTGTCCCAGAGCTGGCCACCTCCTGATCAGCCGGCGAGCCGCGGCTGATGAAACGCACAGTGCATGTGCATGGTGCGTCGGCGGTCACCAGGAGTTCGCAAGGCTGGCTCCCCAGGAATGCGACTTTCCAACGACCTCTCCTAGGGTTTCTTCATCCGCCGCCGCGTCAACGCGGGCCGGATATCCAGGGTTTCTAACGGAAGACTAACCCGACCTTGAAACCTCGGAGAGTGATTGGCGAGCACGCTAGCAGCAAGCGGAAGGTCGATCGAGAGAGTCGACCGAGGATGCTCAAATTCCATCTTCTCAAGCTAGCTTCGGGATCTGCGAGAGGGACAGGTTTATGAGACGCCTGGAATGAGGCACTTCCGCGTCTCTCCGTACACCGAGGAGGCAAGGCTAAAGCCTTCGGGAACCCGCCGGAGTCGTCTGGGATGGAAAGAGCAGGAAGACCGGAAACAGCAGTAGCACTACCCCGACGGAGGGAGGCGGGTGTATACTCGAAGCCAGCCAGGAAGCCAGAATGGAAATCCTGGGTAATAGGGCAATGCTGCGGGAGGCCAGCTATTACTCCCGGTTGGTGGCCGGCATATACCAGTGGGCCCGGCTGCCCGCTCGAGCCTGACCCCCATGGACTTGTGCGCCGAACGCTCGAAAGACGGGACGACAATTTCCTGCACTTAATGCGGGAGGCGGTGTTCGCCAACCCCTCGAACCCTTTCTACACGCTTTTTCAGTGGGCCGGCTGCACCTATCAGGACCTGGAGCAATCGGTGCATGGAAACGGGCTGGAGCCCACGCTCGAATCGCTCCGCAAGGCTGGCGTCTACCTTCGGCACGACGAGTTCAAGGGCAAGCGGCCGATCGAGCGGGGGGGACGCCAACTGGCTGTCCGCACCGCCGATTTCGCCAACCCGTTGGTCCAGGGTGTCATCGACAACCCGAGCGCCGGCAGCCGGAGCGGCGGCGGCACGTTCACCCGCCTGAGTCTTGAGCATCAACTCTATCGGGAAGCACAGGACCACTTGTTCATGGAGGCGCTGGGGGCTCACCGGCGCACCCTGGTCTGCGTGTGGCCGATCCTGCCGTCCACGTTCAGCCTGCGGTCGGCGGTGTTTCTGCCGCGCCGGGGAACCGCGGTCGACAGATGGTTCGCACTGGGGGGAACGTTGCGGAACTCGGGCCACTACCGCACGATGACGAAGTTGCTCGTGCTGGAAGCCCGGCTGCTCGGCGTGAATGCGCCGCTGCCGGTTTTCCTGCCGCAGAACGATTTCTCTCCCGTCGCGCGGTGGATCGCCCGCCGGCGTTCGGAAGGCGTCGATTGCGTGCTGTCGGGCACCGTGAGCAACGTGGTGCGGGTGGCCGCCGCCGCCGCCGATGCAGGCCTGGACATCAGTGGCACCCTGGTCCGCACGGCTGGCGAGGCGCTGACGGACCCCAAACGGGCCGTCATCGAGGCGACCGGCGCCAAGCCCTACCCGGCATACACGATTTCCGAAATCGGCAGGATCGGAAGTTCCTGTCTCCAGATGGATAGGGGCAACTGCGTTCACATCTGCCGGGACTCGGTCGCGATCATCAGCTACAGGCGGACGGCGCCGTTGACGGACGTGGAGATTGACTCCCTCATGATCACCCCGCTGGTGCCGTTTGCTCCCAACGTCCTGGTGAACGTCGAGATGGATGACAGCGGGGTGCTCGGTCCGGCCCAGTGCGACTGCTCGCTGAAGGCGCTGGGATTGACGCAACAGGTCAGTGACATTTTCAGCTACGGCAAGCTCACCGGCCAGGGCATGACTCTGCTCGGGAAAGACCTGCTCCAGATTCTGGAGATCAGCCTGCCGCGTCACTTCGGCGGCACGCCCACCGACTATCAACTGGTGGAGCAGGAAGGGGCGAACCAGACCGAAATCGAGCTGCGCGTCAATCCGCGGATTGGTGCAGTCTCCGAGGAAAAGGTGAAAGACTTTTTCCTGACGGAGATGAAGAAACTATATGGCGGTACGCTAAGCAATCGGAACTGGTCGCAAACGAACGGGTTCCGGGTCGTGCTCGCCGAGCCGTATGTCACCAGGAACACCGACAAGGTGCATCCGCTCCACCTCCTGGGGACGTCGCGCCGGCAGCGCGGCGAATGACCGGCCGCTGGCGCCCGTTGCGGCCGGGGCCGTTTGCGGCGCGAACAAGTGTGCGATAGAATCCTCTGGGAAGCGCGTCGGAGCAGGGCATCATGAGGATTCATCGGTTTGTTCTTGTCTTTCTGTTGTGTGCCGCCCCGGCTGTCTGGGCACAAGGTCGGCTTAGCGCCATCACTGGCACGGTCGTCGATGAATCAGGGGGCGTCGTCATCGGGGCCACCATTCAGGCTCGTCACCTCGCCACCGGCGAGACCCGGGGCGCCATCTCTGGCCAGAACGGGGGCTATCGGATACCGCTGCTGGAGTTGGGCGCCTACACCGTCACCGCTAGCAAGGTCGGCTTCAATTCCAGCGAGCACCAGGGAGTCACACTGGAGCTGGACCGCGAAGCCGTGGTGGATCACGTGCTCCATGTCGGCGACGTCGCTGTCAGCGTCGTCGTGACCGGCCAGGCACGCAACATCGAGGCTGCGCCTTCGGCGCTGTCGAACCTGGTGGACGCCTCCACTATCGAGCGGATGCCGCTGAACGGCCGGGACTACATCCAGCTCGCCACGCTGCAAGCCGGCGCTCCGGTGGCACGCGCGCATGGACGCGACGTGAACTTCGGCTACGGACTCCAGATCAGCATTTCCGGCTCGCGCCCGTTCCAGAACAATTTCCGGTTGGACGGCTTGAGCCTCACGTCGTACAGCGGCTCGACGCCCGGCAGCATCAACGGCGTCAACCTCGGGGTGGATGCTGTCGAGGAGTTCAGTGTGCACAGCAGTACTTACAGCGCCGAGTACGGCCGTGCCGCCGGCGGCATCGTCAACGCGGTCACCCGATCCGGCTCGAACGAGCCCCATGGAACGCTGTTTTACTTCCACCGCAACGACAACCTTGACGCCCGCAACTTTTTCGATCCCGGCGAGCCGCCAGAGTTCCGTCGTCACCAGTACGGAGGCTCCGTGGGCGGCCCCATCGTCCGCAACCGCACCTTTTTCTTCGCGAACTACGAGGCCCTTCGCGAGGCTCGGGGCAACACGACGGTGGACACAACTTTGTCCGCTGAGGCCCGCAAGGGCAATCTCACCAGCGGGACAGTGAAAGTTGACCCGGAAATCGCCAAGGCCGTTGCTCTCTATCCGCTGCCCAACGGCACGATCCTGGGTGACACCGGGCTCTTTTACTTTCCGAACGACGAGCAGGGTCGCCAGGACTTCGTCACCACCCGGATTGACGAGACGCTCGGTGACGCAGACAGGCTTTTCTTCCGCTACAGCTTCGACGACGGCGCCCGCAGTGACGAAACCGACTTCGCGATCGCCACCCGCACGCGTTCGACGCGCGACCAATCGGCCGCTTTCGAGCAGACTCACATCTGTCTCGGCAAACGTGCTCAACACGGCCCGCTTCGGCTTCCTGCGCACCTACACCCTCGCCGGCGACACCAGAATCCAAGGTGCCGGGCACAGACGATCCCGACCTCGCGTTCCTCCCCGGCAGCGGCGTGATCGGGGTGATCCAGGTTTCCGGCATGACCGCCTTCGGTGGCGGCTCTGGATCCCAGGACCGGGATTCCTACGCCTTCAACTCCTTCCAGATCAGTGACGACGTCACTTGGCTGCGCGGAAGACACTCCCTTAAGCTCGGAGCCCGCTTCGAACGAACCCAGCTCAACTCCGACAGCCAGAGTCGAGCGTCTGGTGAGTTCCGGTTCTCCAGCGTGTCGGCGTTCCTGAGAAACGTTCCCTACAGCTTCCGGGCGCAGGTTCCCGGCTCCGACACGGTCCGGGGCCTCCGGCAGTGGATCGGCGCCCTCTATTTCCAGGACACCTGGATGCTGGCGCGGCGGTTCACGTTCGATCTCGGCCTGCGCTGGGAGTGGGCCACCGTCCCAACGGAAGTGAACGGAAAGCTGTCCAACCTCGACCGGCTCACCGACACCGAGATGCGATTGGGCGACCCGCTCTTCGACAATCCTTCGTTGGGCAATCCGGTCCCTCGCGCCGGCCTCGCGTGGGACGTGCTCGGATCGGGCAGGACCATGCTGCGGGGTGGATATGGTATCTACCTGGATCTGCTGCTGTCTCAGTTCTTTCATTATATGTGCATGCGGAATCCCCCTTTCTTCCGGACCGCGGATGCCACGAGTGTCGTTCCCGGCGACTTTTCCAAGGGCGGGTACCTGGCCTTGACCCAGAGCAAGATCCCCTTTGGCAACATCGAACGCATGCCGCGCGACGTGACCCAGCCCTATGTCCAGCAGTGGAACTTGAACATCGAGCAGACGCTGGATCAGAACACGACCGCGCGTATCGGCTACGTGGGATCGCACGGGCTCAATCTGTCCTCGGTGACCGCCGATTCGAACCTCGTCGAGCCGATTACCTTGCCCGATGGCCGGCTCTTCTACCAGCCCGATGCCCCAGTGATCAATCCGGCGCTCGCTCGGATCAGGGACCACAACTTCGATGCCCATTCTTTCTATCATGCACTCCAGGCCCGAATTCGCCGGCGCCTGAACCGCGGCCTCCAGACGCAGGTCTCCTACAGCTTCTCCAAGAGCATCGACGACAGCTCCAACTTCTTCTACAACACTGAAGCCGCCAACGCGTTTCTGCTGCCGATCACAGGTAGCTCGCGATTCAACCGCGGCCTGTCGGGTCAGGACGTCCGCCACTATGTGGTGATCAGTGGTACGTGGGATCTTCCCGTGACCCAGGGGCCCGGCTGGCGGCGATTCTTCGGAGGGTGGCAGACCGGCGGGATTGTTACCTACGCATCCGGCCTGCCCACCACACCCTTGCTCTCCTACGACGCCACCGGAACAAAAGCACACCAGCTCGGCACCGGTTTCAACCAGCGTCCGGGTCTCGCCCCCGGCGCCAGCAACAACCCGGTCACAGGCGATATCCGCGGGTGGATCGATCCCAGCGCTTTCCTCCGCCCCGAACGAGGGTTTCTTGGAAATCTTGGGCGAAACACGATCATCGGACCGGACATGGCCAACGTGGACTTCTCGCTCGTCAAGCGGATCCAGTGCCAGCGTCTGGGCCAGGGCGCGTCGCTCGATTTCCGGGCAGAGTTCTTTAACTTGTTCAACCGCGCCAACTTCGATCTCCCTGCCCAGGCCCGACTGGAAATTTTCAACCCGACTTCCACCCCCGAGGACTTCGGCCGGATCACCAGCGCGGCCAAGAGCCGGGAGATTCAGTTCGGTGTGAAATTGCGGTTTTGATAGCGGTGTGTGTCGTGCAGTGAATCGCGCCTCAGGAGGGAACAGTTTGGCAACAGAGATCACGTTACCGGCGGCACCAACCCGATGGACCGTACTTCGGCGCTCGGTCGCTTTTGGCCCCGGCCTCGCCTTCCTGCTGGGCACAATAGGTCCCCGGGACCTCATCACCAATTCGATCGCCGGCGCCTCCAGTGGCTACAGCCTCCTCTGGCTGATCGCCCTGGGGCCGCTGGTCCGGTTTTTTTACCTCGAGGCGTCGGCGCGCTACGTCTTAGTCACCGGCCGAAGCCTTCTCACGGGTTGCGGCAATGTCGGCAGATGGATCGTGCTGCTCTGGTTTGTGATGGCTGTTCTGAATCGTCACGTCTATGCGTTGATCCAGATCACCCTGCTCGGCACTGGCGCGCACTTCGTCCTCCCTCTGCCCACTCGTCATAGCGTCATGATCTGGGGGCTGTCCTCCTGGGTTGCCGGCTTTGCCCTGATGTACTGGGGCCGGTATCGCGGGTTGGAGAAGATCAGCAGGCCCCTTGGGTTGCTGCTGGGCGCCTGCATCGTGATGGCCGCCGTCCTTTCCAGACCCGATCTTTCGGACCTGCTCAAGGGCGCCTTTTCACCCAGCCTGCCCGCCGACGTGGGCGTGTACAGTCCCACCCTCGTGCTGATGGCGTTGCTCGCTGGCGCCATCGGGTCCAACGCCAATCTCCAGTATTCCGCCTTCGTTCATGAGAAGGGGTGGCGTAATCCCTCCTTCTTGCGCCGGCAGAGAATCGACTTGCTGCTCAGCATGGCGGGCACGTTCCTCATGCTGGCGATGATTCAGATCGCCGCCGCCGGCGCCCTCCGCCCGCGAGGCATTCAGGTGGCCAAGATGGAAGATCTGATTCCCATCTTTTCAGGCGTCCTCGGCCATGCAGGACGCATTTTCCTGGGGCTTACCATCTGGTCGATGGTTTTTTCGAACTATGTCGGATACAGCACCGGCAACGGACTCATGATCGCCGAAGTCTACCACCGGTTCATCCGCCCGTCGGGGGCGATCGCCGAACAGGACCGTGGCGCCGGAGCCTCCTATCTGCCGGCTTTCCGGTGGATTACCGCCTACGTCCTTCTCTGTCCGCTCTACGTATTTTTCACGGGCTGGTCTCCCGTCCGACTCGTGCTCGTCGGCGGTGCTGCCAGCGCGCTCTCGCTGCCGATCGTCACTTTGGTCATCCTCCGCCTGACCGCCGACCCAAAGATCATGGGAGAGCACGCGAACAGTTGGCTGACCAACATCGTGCTTGTCCTCGCTGGAGTCGGCGCCCTCTACCTGGGCTACCAGGGGATCATCCGACTCTGGCCTGCCGTTCGCGGTTCCTGAGGGCGCTGTGGTTCCCGCAAGCCCTGATGTGTCAGATGTTCCTTCACCGATCGGTTAGGGGGCGGCGGGCAGGCACACAGATCGAAGGAAGCGCCGCGAGAGGTGGGAGAGCGCCTGTGCGTGGCCAAGAGGGCATCACCGCCCGAAATCAATGGCTTGCCGGCACCCCGCTCGTCCCCGACAAGTCGACGTCACGCCATGTTAGAACCGTCAGTTCATGGCCGGGTTCATACTCTCATACTAGTTTAATGTCAAAGATAGAGTTTTAAGCCAGTCAAAGGAGGTCATTGATCGAACCAAGTCCGGCTGCTGATGCAGGGTGTGAAGCCCCACGCAGAGCTGCTTGACGACCGCGCCCAGAGTCGCAAAGGTGCGGTTGCTGATGTAGTTCTCGCGCAGATGGTCCCAGATGTGCTCCACGGGATTCAGTTCTGGGCTGTAGGCGGGCAGCCGCAGCAAATGTATCGTCGGAGGAATCTGCAGACCGGCGGCGGTGTGCCACCCCGCCCCGTCCAGGAGCATCAAGCAGTGTTCGTTGCGGAATTGCGTGGCGGTCTGATCCAGAAATAGCGACATGGCCTGGGCGTCCACCCAGGGCAGAACCAGCGAGCAAAGTTGACCGTCCAGGGGGCTAACCGCAGCCAAGCCGTAGACGAACTGCCGTACAATCTGCTGCCCCACCACGGGCCGCAGTGGCCAGGGCGCCCAGCAGCGGCGCTGATCGCTGATGCAGCCAAAGCGGGCCTCGTCCTGAAACAGCAATCGCAGGCGGACCCCTGAGGGCAACCGGGTCAGGATCGTTTGGATGACCCGGGGAAGTTTTTTTTGAAGCGTTCTTGGTCTCTCGGCTGGGCCTTGGGGTGACGGGGCCGCGGCCCCAGTTTCCGCCACCCGCACCGGTGCAGCAACCGGTAGACATAGCCCAAAGAGACCCGGCGGTGCAACCGCTTCTCCAACTGGCTACGGAACTGCTTGGCCGTCAGCACCTGGCCCTGTGCGGCGCGAGGTAACCATTGCTGGAGAAAGGCTTCCTCCTCTTCCACCGACAAAAACGCCCAGCGGCGCCCGCCCCGGCCTTGCCGTTGGAGTCCTTCCGGACCCTGATGGTTGTACTGCGAAATCCACAGCCAGATGGCTTGCTTGGAGGCGCACAGCAACTCGGCGACTTGATGAGCCGCCAACTGGCCGACATGCGTCAGCCAGATCGCCAAGCGTCTTTGGTAGCTGGATTTGTCGGGCGCTTCGCGCACCCAGGTCTGCAAACCCTCCGTGGATAGCCACGGTTCGATCCGCGCAGGCGGGCGCATATCAGTCTCCCACCTGCAATCATACAATACCCTATGTTTGATGTCAAACTGGTATCAATCCTGGTCGCCGTCCGCCTGTTCCTCCGCAGCCGCGGCGACACCGCCCTCAAAGTCCTCGCTCTGCGGCAGCAGATCGCGGTGCTCATGCGGAGGCGGCCGCGACCGACATTGAACTCCCTGGATCGGCTCTTCCGGCCGCTATTTCGGCCCGGAGGACCGGGCCGGCGCCCAGCGAGTGGCGCTCATTAACCAGCGCACCGCCGAGCGGTATTTCCCCAATGAGAACCCGGTCGGTAGGAGCATCGCCTATGGCGCCAAGCCCAAGCCAGGCAGTTGGGTTCGATGTGACCCATAGAACCATGAGCCTGGTCCTGCGAACCACCGTGGAGCCGGAGACTCTCAGCCAGGCTGTCCGGCGCGAGTTGGCCGAACTGGACCGCGACGCGGCGCTCTTCCTGGTGAAGACCATGGGGCAGGTGGTCTACGACTCGACTACGGGGACGTGGCTGCTGTCCCGGCTGCTGACCATCTTCAGCGCGCTGGCCCTGGTGCTGGCGCTGATCGGAGTCTACGGCGTGATGTCCTGCCTGGTCACCGAGCGCATCCACGAGTTCGGCGTGCGCATGGCCCTAGGCGCGGGGCGTGGCGCCATCCTGCGTCTGGTGCTCCGCGACGGGCTGCGCCAGGGTCTGAAAGGTACGCTTCTGAGAATCTCCTGTGCCGTTGGTTCCAGCCGCCCCCTTGGCCAGTACATCATCGGGATGTCGCCCCTCCACGTGGCCACGTGCGCCGGCGCCGCCGCCCTGGTCCTCGGCGTGGTCCTGATCGCCAGCTTAGTCGCCGCCCACCGCGCCTCCCGCGTGGACCCCCTGGCGGCCCTGCGCCACGAGTAGTTGCGCTGAACTTCCCGCCTACCCGCGCAGCGGCTCCACTGCTGGAAACAACTCCCGGCCTACCTCCGCAGCGGCGCCAGCACAGTCCAACGGTGGCAGCGGGAGCAGGCCCCAAGTCGCACCCGTGTCGACCTTCAGTCCTCGGCTTCCGAATAGGGCGTGTACGGCCGAGTGGCCCGGCTCCTCCGGTCAGCACAAGCTGACTTGCCGGTTCGAACCCGGGTTGAGAGCTCAGCCCAGCGTCCAACTTCCGGATGGCTGACGATCCAACCGGAATCTAGCCTGATGCAAGGTTCACGAGCGTGGCAAGGAGCCGTCTGAAACCGACTGGCGCAATGCTCCGGTGCCATGGGTGCTTGGGACCTGCACGGTGTCGAAGTCGTCCACGGAGGTCTGGTCTTCGGTCGCGTTCTGGGATTCTTTTCCGATGACTGAAGTGGAATTGATCTGACTGGACGAATCGGTTCTGGGGCGGCGGTGGTGAGCGGCCGACGTTTCCGGGAAACAACGATTGTCCGTTTCGGACGCTATTTCACCAGCAAGGACTCGAGTTCGTTGGTTTGGCTTTTTACTTTGCGCAACTCGTTTCTACAGGCCTTGTATAGGCCCTCGGCGATTTGGCGCGCGGTGCGCTTGTCGACTGTATAAGGGTCCGTAACGACAGCCTTCTCGACGAGTTCCACCCACTCGCGCGGCCAGGCCTGGATCCCACGCAGCGCGCCGGCGAGGCCTCCCGCCACATAGGCCTTGCAGTCGGTGTCGCGGCCGAGGTTGGTCGCGTAAAGCGTGGCTTCGCGCGGCTGGCCGTTGGCCAGTTTGAAACAGGCCAGGCCGCCGGCCAGGATGTCAATGGCATTGGAGACGGGTCTGCCCTCATAAAACTTCTGGTACAAGGGGCGGATTTCTTTCCAGTCCTTTGCGTTTTTCGCGAAACCGAGAACCGTTTCCACCTCCTTGCGCGAGCCGGGCGGCAGTTGTGCCAAAGCGGTGGCAATCACCGAATCAACGGTGGCATTCGGCCGTATCGCCTCAGCCGTGGCCGCGGCGATGGCGGCGCAGTTCTCCAGCGCATTGTTGTACACCAAGGTGCTCCTAAACCGGCCGTCCTCGGTCTGCTTGTCATCCCGCCAAAGGGGCCGGCCCTGAGAGTCCTTGATGCGACCGAGATCGAGCGCGTCCTTGGCTGCGACGTCCGGACGGCAGGCGCTGATCAGGCCGAGAGGCTGCATCATCTTGGCCGTGCCCATGAAGCCCGGCCAGATGGCATAACGGCCGACCTCATAGGGGGGCATGCCCGCTTTGAGCAGGTCGTAGATGATTCTGTCTTGCGGGCCGATGCGGAAGCCGATCTTGGTGGGGTCGATGCTTTCGACCCACTCGCGGGCCAGTTCCTCGATACTGATCCTGCCGCCCTTCTTGATGATGGCGGAACACATCAGCTTATAGCGCTCCATGCCGTCCTCGGTCCAGCCCGGCTGGTTCGGGACACCTCTGGATCGAGAGTCGGCCACGAACTTGTCCAGGAAACCATAGGTCTTCTCGATCCTCTCCCAGGTCCACCCCTCAACCGGAGCGCCCATGGCATTGCCGATGTAGGCGCCGGCCACGGCGCCGTAGATGTGGGCGAAGAGCCGGTCGTTCGGCGGGTCGCCGGCCGCCGACTGAGCATAGCTGACAGCACCGCCCGCCAACAGGACGATGATGAAGAACGTCCCCACTCGATATCTCATTTGCATGTCCTCCCAGAAGTCCGGCATCGCGGATCTCCGTACGTTGATTCCTAGCAGGATGCTGAAATAGTAACTGTGACGACGAGGTCTTGCCTTGCAAGTCGTTTTTCAGAGTATTTGCTCCGATAGGAGAGAGCTGAGTCGTAAGCGAAAAGGGCCTATTGGGGCCTCATTTTTATCCCGGCGACCCTTTTTGGGCCGTCCGGGCGCACTTCTCCCTCGATACTTCCTCAGGTAACCGCCGCCGCCAAGTTGCGGATGCGGACCAGATTGTAGGCGGCCGCCGCCAGAGTGAACATCCAGCGCACCAACTCCAGTCCCCGATACCGCAGCTTCCTCATTCCTCCCACCGTCTTCATCCACCCGAAGATCTCCTCGACCCGCTTGCGCTTCCGCTGGCTGATGAGGTAGCCGGCCTGCCGGGTGGTGCGAGCATCGATCGCGCTCCTACGATTCTTGTTGTTCTGCGCCACGTGCGGCGTCACCTTCAGGTTCCGGGCCTCGGCTACAAACTCGGCCGTGTCATAGTTCTTATCTGCCCCCAGGGTCACGCGGTGATCGCCGGGAATCGCCTCCGCCATCAGCAGGGCGGCGTCCCGCTCGGCTGTGCCGTTGGCCAGCAGTACTTCCGCGTTGACCACCAGCCCGTGGCGGTTCTCCATCAGCACATGCCCGCTGTAGCTCAGCTTGGCTTCCTTGCCCGCTCCCTTCCGAGCCAGCAAGGCGTCCGGGTCGGTCGTGGAGCAGTGTGTCTGGTTGCTGCGCTTCTCGCCGTGAAAGTCCACCGTGGGATTGCCCGGATCGTCCGCCGGCGGCTGCTCCTCGTGGTCTGCCCGTTTGAAGCTCTTCAGGCTCGCCCAGGCCTCCAGCAGCGTGCCGTCCACCGTAAAATGCTCGTCGGAAACCAGCTCCGAAGCTTTGGCCTCTTGCAGCACCAACTGGAACAAGAGCTTGGCGACATCGGCTTCCAGCAGGCGGTCGCGATTCTTGCTGAAGACCGTTGCGTCCCAGACCGGCTCGTCCATGTTCAATCCCACGAACCAGCGGAACAACAGGTTATAGTCCAGTTGCTCCATCAGCATCCGCTCGCTGCGGATGGTGTAGAAGATCTGCAGCAGAAGCGCCCGCAGCAGCCTCTCCGGCGGGATCGAGGGCCGCCCAATCTCGGAATACATGGCCGAGAACTCGGCCGACAATTGGTTGAGAATGCGGTCCGTCATCTGGCGGATCGCCCGCAGCGGGTGGTCCTGGGGAACTCGCTGTTCCAGCGAGAGGTAGCTGAACATGGCCGATTGCTGGAGGTCTGTGCCGCGCATAGATAAAACAATTATACAACAAAATGTTTTATTCGTAACCTCCGAGACTTACTTTTTCAGCACCCTGCTAGGTGTCGATCGTCACCTCCGGGCAACAGAAAAGCCCGTTGGCCACACGACAGTATACACAATACTTCTCGGGGGACCCTTCCGGTTGTTCTGTCCATGCCGCGCGACTCCGGCCATCGTCCAAGAGGGCGGCCGTGGGCCGTTCCAGCCAGAAGATGTTCAGCCGGAAGACTGGGGCGACAGGAGAGGAGAGTTTGCCACCGCAAAGTCCCCGACGCCTTGGCGCCTCCGGGAGGATTACTCGCGAATTATCCTCATGATCCCTCCCTGAATCCTTACTCGACCCGTAGCGCCGAGGCCGGCTGGAGCCGCGTCGCCCGCAAGGCGGGTACAAGACAGGCTAGCATCGCCACGGCCGCCAGCACCAACGACACTCCCGCGAAGATCGCGGGGTCGAGCGTGTTCACCTGATAGAGAAAACCGGCCAGCGCCCGGGTGGCGGCAAACGCGCCAGCCAACCCGAGGACCAGGCCGACCAGGGTGGTGCGCAGACCCTGGCGCAGGACCAGGCGCAGCACGTCTCCGCGCCCGGCGCCCAACGCCATGCGGACGGCCAGTTCGTGCGTGCGCCGGCTGACGGCATGCGCCATCACCCCATAGACCCCCACCAACGCCAGCGCCAGGGCCAGCACACTGAAGGGGCCCACCAGCTTGACCGGGCCGGCCGTGTTCTGGACCGAGTCTTCCAGAAACCGGGTGTGGGTCATTACGTTGGAGATCGGCAGGCTGGAGTCGAGCTGCTGGATCTCGCGCAACACCGCCGGGATGACACCACGCGGATCACCCTCGGCACGCACGTGCAAGTACAGCCGGCGGAAGTAGTCGATCTGGCTCAAGGCCAGGCAGAAGTACGGCTGCGGGGACTCGCTGAGGGAGTCGTACTTGCCATCCTTGATCATGCCTACCACCTCCCAGGTTTGACCCGCGGACCGCAACACGTGCCCCACAGGATCCCTGCCGGGCCAATAGCGGCGCGCCATGGCTTCGTTGACGACGGCCACGCGCCTGCTGCTGGCGGTGTCACGCTGGTCGATGGGGCGTCCGCGCAGCACCGGGATGCCCAGGGTCTCGAAGTAGCGCGGCCCGACGGCGTTGAAGCGCAAGATCATCAATTCGTCGTGGCGGGGTTGGTAACCCTCAACCGCGACGGCGTTGCGGACGTGAAGCTGCCCGAGCGGCGTATCCAGCGTCAGCGCCGCTGAGCGGACGCCCGGAAGGGCCGTCACGCGCTCAACCACCTGCCGCTGGAACTGCCGGCCCTTGGCTTCGTCATACTGCCCGTAGCCAAGATTGAGGGGCAGCACAAAACCGTTACGGGCCTCGAATCCCGGGTGTACGGCCAGAGTGTTCCCCAGGCTGCGCAGGCACAGCCCCGTGGAGATCAGCAGCACCAGCGACAGCGCCAACTGCGCGGCCACCAACCCGCTTTGGAGCCGGGTCTTGCTCCGCCCCGGGCTCACCGACAGGGACTGACCCTTCAGTGCCGCGCACTGGCCCGTCCGTGCGCTTTGGAGGGCCGGCGCCAGGCCAAACACCACCGCGCTGGCCAGCCCGAGCAGCAGCGTGTAGACCAGCACGCCGCGGTCCAGGCCGGTATCCAACTCCAGGCGTAGCTCGATGATGCCGGGTGAGAGCGCCTTGAGCAGGTCCACCCCCCAGGCGGCCAGCAACAACCCCAGGCCGCAACCCAGCGCGGCCAGCAGCAGACTTTCCGTGAGAAACTGCCGCACGATCCGGGCGCGCGAGGCCCCCAGCGCCAGCCGCACCGCGACCTCCCGCTGCCGCCCCACCACCCGTGCCAGCAGCAGGTTGGCCACGTTGCCGCAAGCGATCAGCAGCACCAGGCCTACCACCACCAGCACGATGAACATCAGTTGCTTGATCGTGTCGGTGGTATCCAGCCAGCCGATGCGGTTGCGGTCCGCCTCCACCATCGGGAACCGTTTGCCCCGGTTAGTGTTTGGGTACTCTTGCGCTAGGTTGGCCGCCAGCACGTCCGTGGCGGCTTGCGCCTGCGCCAGGCTCACGCCCGGTTTTAGCCGGGCCACCAGCTTTAGCATGGTGCGGCCCCGGGCGTTGAAATCTACCGGAAACATTGAGACCCGGCCAGACATCATGACGGGTACGAATACTTCGGGCGCCAGGACCGAGCACAGGCCGGTAAATCCGCTGGGCGCCACTCCCACCACGGTAAAAGGGTAGTTATTGAGCAGTACGGTCTTGCCGATGATCTCGGAGTCAGAAGCGAAGCGGTTCTGCCACGCGCGGTGGCTCAGGATGGCCACCGCATGGGCATCGGGCGTCTCATCCTCCTGCGGGAAAAACGTGCGACCCAGGACCGGCTTCACGCCCAGCAGGTTGAAGTAGTTCCAGGTGACGGTCTGCGCCATGACCACTTCGGCTTGGCCGCGCGCCTTCAGCCCGATGGGATAGTAGAAATGCGCCGCCACTCCGGAGAATACCGTGTTGCGGTCGCGGAGGTCCTTGTAATCCGGGTAGGAGCTGTGGGAGTTGCGGCCCTCGGCAGGGAAGCGGGTGAACAGCGCCACCAGCCGCTCCGGCGCTTCCACCGGCAGGGGCCGCAACAACAATCCGTTGGCGAAGCTGAAGATCGTGGTGTTGGCCCCGATGCCCAGGGCCAGCGAGAGCACCGCCAGGACGGTAACGCCGGGGCTCTTGAGGAGCATCCGCACGCCATAGCGGAGGTCCAGGAGCAGTGTGTGCATGCCTGTCTTCCTTTCTACCAACGTAGGGAGGGCAACTGAAGTTCCAATCGGCAATTCCGCGGAACGCAACAAGTTAACGGCTGGCGTTCGAGCCCGGATGTCCGCTGGTGGGACGGGCCATCCCAGGAGCGGACAGCGTCGCCCGCCCAGCAGCACGGAAAGAACCGGCTGCCGGATTGATCTGAGGGCGGTAGCGGTGTAGTCTACAAGGCCCGCGACATGCACTTGGACCGCTTCGTCGCCATCAAGGTCCTGCCGCCGCAGAGAGTGGCCGACCCCACGCGTAAAGCGCGCTTCCTACAGGAAGCCAGAGCCGCCAGCGCGCTGAATCACCCCAACATCATCCACGTTTACGACGTCACCGCAGACAACGGCGTGGACTTCATCGCCAAGGAGTACGTCGCCGGCAAGACGCCAGCCGAGCCCGGAGCCCACGCGGCGCTCGAAAGGTCAAGGACGCAATGGTCGGCCAAACCATCCCGCACTACCGCGGCCTCGACAAACTCGGCGTAGGGTTTCTGGCCGAAGTCTCCTGCGTCGCGGAGCTTCATCGCGAGTATCCAAGTCAAGCTGTGGCCGGAGGCCTGGGCAGAACTGCTTGAGGTGTAGGGCCTGGATCACGGCCAATCCGGAAACTATCCGCCGATTCTGGCGCAGCCGGGCCCGGCACTTGACGATAGTTCTGCGAAGCGGGCCCGAAGTCCCCTTGTGGGAGATGTGCCGGGCGGCTGCTGCTCCGCGCCGCTTCTCTGCCTTCTGTGAGGACGATGCCCCGCTGAAGAATCCGCGCGACAAACGACACGTGCGAGCTCACGCCCTCGCCATCCCCCCGGCGATCCGTGGTATTGAGAATAGGTGTCGAGCGAGCTGTGTGCAGCCCATTGCAAGCTCGTCAGAGGCCAAAAAGGCATTCGATGGAGAACTCCGAGAAGGACCGCCTGGCAACCGCGGTGGTGGACCGCTGGTGCTCTTTCCAGGACGCACTGGCAGGGGCGAAGCGGAGATATCCCTTACAGGACTTCCTTTCGTTTGCGGACGCCGCCAGACGCTATATCGAGGTGGCCCGTCACGATCAACTCCTACGTAGGGACGTTGCCAACACCATAAACGGCCTGGCGGAGATTCTCCGCTCGGAGAGAAAACGCGTACCGGGGAGAGTCCTGTCCGAGGCAGACCGGCTGGAGTGTTTGTTTTTCGGCGGGTTCGATCCGCACTCTAAGGGGGACGAGCCGCCCGGTCTGTAGGTCAGGCTCCGCGTAGGGCGTCGGGGCGCAGCGTCAACCGCTGCGGGGCGAGCGTGTCCGCCACATGCGCGCCGGCGCTCGGCTGCGCCCAGTCCGGGCCAGGCCGCTGTTAGCGCCGAGCGCGGCATGGCGATCTGCGGGGACCTATCCGGGCGCTGTGGAGGCTCAGCGGGCCTGACCACCCTCGGGTAGCTCCCCAGCGCTGGACGCCCGTGGTGCCCGGGCGACTCGCTCGCACTCGTGGTGCTGCGGGGAATCGTGCCGGCTCCGCCACTTGTCCGGGGAGGCGACTCCCCGTCCAAGTGGACGTAACCTCGGATGATCGGAGGCGGTGGTCGGCTGATTGCGTGACCACGACCGTCGTCAAATAACCCGAGGAAAAAAGCCACACGACGTTCAGTCGCCGAAATCGGCGGCAAACGAATACACCCGAGATTACTTAGCGGCGCATGAAGTAATGCGGCCGTCCAAGTGGCTGAAATGTGCGGCGCGTCTTGCCAGAGATCAAACTCATCAGCTTATTGAGAACGCTGAGGCAGGTGCGAAAGTCAGCTCTGGAGAAAAATCCGACATCTACAGGCCCGATGTCAGCGATCGTGCGGGGAGCCATATCGGTTGGTATTTTGGCGATGGGATATCGCCCTGCGAAGCGAATGAACTTGGCGAGACGAGTGAGGACATCGGCTTCCCGTGCATTCGGCGAGAAGCCGACGATTTTCGAGAGTCGAATAAGATCATGTTCCGCGCCGGCGCCGGGCACGCCTTTAAACTTTCCATCCTTAACGATTTCATTGCCCTGCTTGACCCAGTAGCATTTCAAGGCGCATTCGATTGCATAACCAAGAAGCATCGCTCTAACGGACAGGACAGCGGGCATCACAATGCGGCCCTTGCGCGGTTCTTGATGAGATGATCGCTCGCCAATCATTCTGGCCGCGTCTTCAAGAACAAAGACCCAATACATCCAAGCCATCCAGTGGTTGCCCCAAAACTCATGGACTTGTTCAGGAGTTTGGCCAGCTTTCCAAATGTCGCCGAATTCGATCGTACGCGAGCGTTTCGCCATAGCCGCTGCACAGCGAGAAACTAAACTATACCAGAGCAGCATTGTCTCAGAGCATCAGCGACTGTCGACTGACGAAGAGGGAAACCCTCCTGGCCCGCATCCACCTAGCCGAACTGCTGCTTTTACTAGCCGATAAGGCATGTTATCGCCTCGAAGCCTGAGGCTGCGTGGTACTTGGACGAAAAACGCCCGTCCCGGAATTGTGGTCCCCTGACGTCTGGCAAGTTATTGTAGCTGAGCACGATCCGCCTCGCGCACGGGATAGGTACGCGCAAACGCGTATGCAAAACGAGATCTGGTCTCCCCTGGGCCGTGGAGCCGGCAAGCCGGAGGGGTGCCACGAGGCCAAAGATTTCGGGATGCGGCGATCGAGGTGCTCTCCGTCCGGAGCTGCTTCACCACTCTGATTTTCGACGTCCAGGGAGGAGAACCGTGGCCTGCGCCCGGAGGACCGGGCCGGCGCCCTGCGCGTGGCGCTCATCAACCAGCGCGCCGCGGAGCGGTATTTCCCCAACCAGAACCCCATCGGCAAGCGCATCGCTTATGGCACCAAGCCCAAGCCAAGCAGTTGGATGACCATCGTGGGCATCGTAGGGAACGTTAGAGATGCTGGGGTCTACCGCCCGGGTCTCAATGTTCTGTACGCTCCCCTGAGCCAGTTCGACGTGACCCCTAGAACCATGAGCCTGGTCCTGCGGACCACCGTAGAGCCGGAGACTCTCAGCCAGGCTGTCCGGCGCGAGTTGGCTGAACTGGACCGCGACGCGGCGGTCTTCCTGGTCAAGATCATGGAGCAGGTGGTCTACGACTCGACCACGGGGACGCGGCTGCTGTCCCGGCTGCTGACCATCTTCAGCGGGCTGGCCCTGGTGCTGGCGCTGATCGGAGTCTACGGCGTGATGTCCTGCTGGTCACGCAGCGCACCCACGAGTTCGGCGTGCGGATGGCTTTGGGCGCCGGGCGCGGCGCCATCCTGCGTCTGGTCCTCCGCGACGGGCTGCGCCAGGGTCTGAAAGGTACGCTTCTGGGAATCTCCTGTGCCGTTGGTGTCAGCCGGCCCCTCGGCCAGTACATCATCGAGATGTCGCCCCTTCACGTGGCAACCTGTGTCGGCGCCGCCGCCCTGGTCCTCGGCGTGGCCCTGATCGCCAGCTTGGTCGCCGCCCACCGCGCCTCCCGCGTGGACCCTCTGGCCGCCCTGCGCCACGAGTAGCTGCGCTGAACTTCCCGCCCACCCGCGCAGCGGCGCCAGCACAGTCCACCGGTGGCAGCGGGAGCAGGCCCCAAGTCGCACCCGTGTCTACCTTCAGTCCTCAGCTTCCGGGTAGGGCCTGTACGGCCGAGTGGTCCGGCTCCTCCGGTCAACACAAGCCGACTTAGTCGCTGTATCGAAAGCGAACCGGCGCGTGCCTGCTCACTGCTCCCGAAGCTATCGTCGCCGGCTCGCTTCCGATACAGCCCTAAGACTTCCGGGGACCTATTCGGGTTCAGGCGACTTCTGCTGGTACCCGATTATGCGGCCAGTTGAATCCTGCCGGATCTTTGGGGGTCACCTGGGAAGACGCCTGTCCAGATCTCCAAGAACCTCAGGAATTTTGTAAGCATCAAGATCCATGAGCCGCTCGAATATGTCGAGTCCGCAAGACCGCGTTTCCGGAAATCGTTGAAGCGTCAATGAGATATCAATCAAATCACCAGCCGAGCCGGCCCATGCAGTACGGATGTCTGCGATCTCCTTGCCGCATTCGGCCAGCAGGCTGGTCACAACTCGGCAGACACGCTGACACTCCGATCCATCTTCGAGCAGCTCCTTGAGCCTGTCTACAAGAAGTCCAGAATGCCCGTGCCTGAGCACGTGAGGATGTGCTGTTAGGCCGTCCAAGATCTGCTGCGTGTACTTGTCGACGAGCAACCGGCCTGAACGGTGAAACACCGAAAGCCATGCCTGCGCTACTGACTCATCTGCGTTGGGCAAGAGGTCTAAGAGTACCTGTGTCGCAGTGGCACGTGCGTTCGGAAGCCCCCACAATTCAGCAGAAATAAACGCAAGACCAACACGCATCGCTCTGACCTTCTCGCCCTCCGGGTTGTCGCTCCTCAGGACACGCCCGACGAGTTCTCTACAATGGTTGTCGTCCGGAGCTAGCGCGTGTCGCAGCATTGCGATCTCGGCTGCTGCTTGTGGCCCCTCTTTCCATCCGCCGGTCTCCCACTGCGTCAGGCAGAAGTGCGTCAAGGAAGGCGGCACCCAATTGTGCGCTCGGGCCAATAGGTGCACTGCCCCTTCGCTGTTCAGTACTTCTAGATTGCTTTCCAAGAGCTGCTGGACGAAGGCCGCAGCCCGCCCCCTTTCTGCGTGGGCAAGGTGTACGAGCTCGCGGTGTGCAAGAGCGACCCAGACCTCGGGATCCTCGCGCCGATGGAGATGCCGTTCCAATACCCCCAACCAACCATCCGCGTCCACCGGCTTGCGGTTGAAATAGCCTAGGAAAAGCGCGTGGAGGATCGGATAGTTGCCCTGCGGCAGAATGTGAACCCCTTGGGCTAAGAGAATGCTGCGGGGGCTTGTTTCGCGGGAATGTGATTCTCGGATCCCGCCGGGACTGGCTTCGTCCCGAAGCCATGCCTCTAAGAGACGACACGTCTTCGCGTCCAGTCCGCCGATTTCTGGAGCGAGTTTCGCTAGGCACCATGCAGCTCCGAAGCGGAAGTCCACCGATTGAAAGCCGCGCACATCAAGCTCGTGGATAGCGTGAATCAGGTTGGATGCATCACGCTGGTCGGCCTCGGACATCACTCGAAGGGCCTCGGCAGCATAACGCTCGTGACGGCCTGGCTGCAGCCGCTCCAGCAATTGGAGTGCCCTCTGCCGGTTTGCCTTGGCGAACTCACCGAAAGCACGGGACGCCTCAATAGCTCCGCCCTTGAGTAGGTGACGCGGGTGATCCCCTCCTGTGCCATCGTGTAATTCATCAAAGAAATGAAGGAGATTGGCGTCCGACGCCTTCTGCATCTGATCTGGAGACACTGGGCTGCCAATGACACCGCCCTCGGTCTCTCCCATATCCCAGTTCTGCGTGTGCGGTAGCGCCCGCTCCTCTTCCTCCAACAACTTCGCGGTTTCAGATGATAGACATTCCACCGGAAACGCTCTAAGCAGGCGCAAGCGGTGCTCCCGATTCCATCGCAGCCGATCTCTCCTGTCGCTCGGATCCAGATGTGGATTGTGCCTGATGTAGTGCCAGGAGACAATGTACCGCTCAAGATCCGGTCGCACCTGTTCGTTCAGGTGTGGCACGATCGCTCTGATCAGGTCACGGCTCTCGCGGTGAACGTCCGAGTAGGGGCCGATAGCGAGCCGACGCACGTCCGAGAGCAGGTATCGCGATATGCGCTCTGCGTAGGCTGGCGGCAGTGCTCTAAGACCGCGAGCGAGCAGGCGGTGCACAGTCAGGAGATCGCTGCCACTTTGCTCGTTGAAAAAGGCCAGAAAATCCTCCGGAACGCTGGCTGCAAGACCGACCACCCCTGCCTCCAAGGCAATCGTCAGCTCATGACGCATTACCTTGCTGTCGCCCTGAAGATCAAATACCGGATCGCTTCGGTACGCCTGAACCCGCTCGTTTTCAGCCCGTGCATACTTGGATGCAACATGGACCACCCAAGGCCACACTTGCTCCACAAAGGCGCGCGGTGCGGCCTCAGCCACCTTGCTCAAGCCGTGCCAACGTGAAGAGTCCGATACGATTTCTTCTACGGCTCTATGTGCCGAATCACCGTGCAGGAGCTGGTAGGTCACTTTTTCTGAATCTGGCGCGTCGTCTGGCGGTGGGGGCGGCACCCGAATAGGTTCTGCTTCTGCCGCTTCGAGCTGACTCCACAGCTCAGCCGCGACAACTCGCGGCGCCAGATCCGGGCAGCTTTTGGATACAGCGTCTGCGATGTTCCGAACGAAGACACTGTGGTGCGGCGCACGGCGCACAATAGTCTCGGCAAACCGAACTGCGCGCTCGTCCCATTGCTTCAGATCCCACAGAGTCTGGAGGGTCAGACCATCGCGCTGCGGATCAGGTAACCAACAGCGTTCGATTAGCGTGAGTGCAGTGTCCCGATCAAAATCCAATGCGCGGCGAATTATCCACGATGCCTGCCAGGCTGATTCGGCATCACCGGACATGAGTGTAGGCAGATGTACCTGAAGCCTGGCGAACCAGGCAGGGTTGCCCTCCATCGCCCTAATCGCCTTGGCTCGCAACGTCGGAGTCTCTAGTACTGGCAAAAGCCAGCCGATCTCGATTGGGTTCGGATCAGCGACCTGTCCAAGGAACGCGATGAGTAGATACCGGATGTGTCGCCGCAAGTCAGGCCGGTCCCACAGGGTCCGAAACTCACGGTGGTAACCTTCGGGGTCCGCATCCCGCAGATAATGCAGGGCACTCCATACCGTGGGGCGCACGAACAGCGCATCCTGGCGAGTGAGTACATGCTCTGCGAAGCGCACTACCTGCGCGCCGAAGGCCCGCGCGCGAACGAAGTCGAATAGAGTCTGGTGGCGAAAACCAATCCGGTGTAGATCCGGGCTGTACGTCAGGAGTCCGGCTGCCACGAGATGGTCCAGGTCGGTCTGGTACTTGCTCTGAAAGCGTACGACCGGCAGCCAAAGCTCCTCCTCACTCGCCATCGCTGCTGCCAACACCTCGAGCGTCGCGATCGCAGATGCCCCCCAAGGCTGATTGACAAACTCGAGTCTGCAGCACAGCCTCCAGCATCGAGTGGTACGTTCCATACGACGGGGCCTTCCTGTTGCCAGCAAGATGTTGGACGAAGAAGCTCAGGTGTTGTGGCCGGCGCAGCAGCTCGCGAACATGTTTGGGCCAGTCGGCGGCATCGATTCCGACTGCGGCAAGCACCTGCGCCACGGCGTCCCATGGCGGATCCGCCAGCCGCACGACCGCAGGCTTCAGTGCGCTCAAACGAAGATCGTGGCGGAATTCAAAGTCGCGGCAGGCCAGGAGGATGTGCACGTCATCCATGCCGCGTATACGATTGATCAGGCTCAGCAGGACAGTCAACCGCGAGGTGTACTGATCCATGAGTTCTGTGAGGGCGTCAATTTGATCGATCAGCAGCACAACTGGTCTCGTGGCGGCCAGTTGTCGGATACAGTCTACCAGCGGGGCGGGCACGCCTAGGTATTCGTCCAGTTGCCCGAGCGTACCGGTCTCCTTGGGGAGCAGATCCGCCTTGAGCGCCAGCAAGGCCACGTTGTCTTCACGGAGGTCTGTGGCCAACCGTGCAAGCAAGGCTGACTTGCCAGTGCCCGGGTCGCCCAGCAAAACCGTAAAACTGTGCCGGTCTTGATCGAGCGCGGCCTGAAGCTCCTCGAACTCAGGCCGCCACATCCACTGGCCACCGGTTCTCTGTGGCCAGCCTAAGAGTGCATCGGACGCGTTGCCGAATACTCGGAGGATGTCGGCCTGAGTGCCCTCAACTGCAAGTGTTGACGACGCAAGTTGGCATGTGGGCGGTTCTGGTGGACCGCCCAGGTTCTGTGACGGGGAATCGGAGAGAAAGAGTTCCTGAATCTGGGTTCGGGAGACTGCGCCGCTGTCAACGCCAGTTCCGAGGCTTGCGATCAGCCCATCGCTCCTGCTCTCGTCTCGGTACCTCTGGCGCAGTTCGGCTATGTGCGAGGCCTTCTTTTTAGCGAGCCCGAGGGTGATCATGATCTGCCCTGGCGGGTACAAATTCGCCGACTTTTTGGCATTACATGGGCCACACGCAGCAACCAAATTCCAATCACACGTTAGATCGAAATCGTCAGGCAGACCATATGAAGACTTCACGGCAGCCAGTTCATCCGGTTTTGACGCAAGGCTCTCCGGGATGACGTGATCGATCTGGAGTGCGAGAAACCGCACGGATTCTCCGCAGTACGCGCACTTGCGATCATGAGCTTCCCAAAATGCACGTCGATCGATGTTGGAGATTCGCTGCTCTGCCATGTCGCCACCACGTACGCATCGGCGACTGCGCTCGACTCAGTCTTGCGATTTCGAACCAGCCGAAATTGGCACGAACTCTACAACATACACTAACGCAAATCTCAATCCAATGTACGGGCACATCGCCCGCAGACGCCTGCCCGGATCGTACGCCTGTAATCACTCCGAAGCGGCTCATTTTGGAGAACATCCTCTACACGCACTGGATAGATACTGACAAACGCGTATGCAAGGCGAGATCTGGTCTCCCCTTGGCCGTGGAGTCGGCAAACCGGAGGGGTGCCACGAGGCCAAAGATTTCGGGATGCGGCGATCGAGGTGCTCTCCGTGCGGAGCTGCCTCACCACTCTGATTCTCGACATCCAGGGAGGAGAACCGTAAGGTCCAGGCCACTACTCGACCCGCTCCTGCGCCTGGAGGACCAAGCCGGCGCCCAGCGAGTGGCGCTCATCAACCAGCGCATCGCCGAGCGGTATTTCCCCAACCAGAACCCCATCGGCAAGCGCATCGCTTATGGCACTAAGCCCAAGCCAGACAGTTGGATGACCATCGTGGGCATCGTCGGGAACGTTAGAGACGCTGGGGTCTACCGCCCGGGTCTCGATGTCCTGTACGCTCCCCTGGGCCAGTTCGATGTGACCCAGAGAACCATGAGCCTGGGCCTGCGGACCACCGTGGAGCCGGAGACTCTCAGCCAGGCTGTCCGGCGCGAGTTGGCCGAACTGGACCGCGACGCGGCCCTCTTCCTGGTCAAGACCATGGAGCAGGCGGTCTACGACTCGACCACGAGGACGCGGCTGCTGTCCCGGCTGCTGACCATCTTCAGCGCGCTGGCCCTGGTGCTGGCGCTAGTCGGAGTCTACGGCGTGATGTCCTGCCTGGTCACCCAGCGCACCCATGAGTTCGGCGTGCGCATGGCTTTGGGCGCTGGGCGCGGCGCCATCCTGCGCCTGGTCCTCGGTGATGGGCTGGGCCAGGGCCTGAAAGGTGCGCTTCTGGGAATCTCCTGTGCTGTTGGTTCCAGCCGGCCCCTCGGCCATTTCGTCATCGGGATGTCGTCCCTTCACGTGGCCACCTGCGCCGCCGCCGCGGCCCTGGTCCTGGGCGTTGCCCTGGCCGCCAGCTTGGTCGCCGCCCGCCGCGCCTCTCACGTGGACCCTCTGGCGGCACTGCGTCACGAGTAGCTGGGCTCAACTCCCCGCCCACCCGCGCAGCGGCGCCAGCACTGTCCAACGGTGGCAGCGGGAGCAGGCCCCAAGTCGCACCCGTGTCTACCTTCAGTCCTCAGCTTCCGGGTACGGCGTGTACGGCCGAGTGGTCCGGCTCCTCCGGTCGACACAAGCCGACTTGTGGGTACCTATCCAGGTGCGGCCTGCGCCTCAATCCTCCGCAACCAATCCTATCCGTAGCCGACAGCGACTCTTGGTAGTGCCCTATTTTGAAAATCTTCGTAGTTTCTGGCAGGCTACAAGTCTGTCACGATCGGTGAACAAATCGGCCCATTCAGCCTGAAGAATGAGGTTTTCAACGGAGAGATCGAGATGGCCTTGGTCTCGCAAAAAAGAGAACCCGCCAGTTGTTCCACCGTAGATGACTTCACGCGCAGCAGCGATACCCCCCTTGTAGCGCCTGCAATCCGGTACGATCATTTGCCGAAAGCGCTCAGCATAGTAGGGGCGTTTGTAGCCCGGCCGTATTGGCAGGCGTGCCCATTCCTTGTACAGACGAAAAAGTGAGTCTTCTAGTGCGCGCTCGCGTGCCATGCTGGACATGAGCCAATTGTATCAACTACGCTGCCCTTTCTAAGCCCCGTTCTTCCGCTTCGAGCAACGCCACCAGGTCCGACACTTCCCACAGCCGATCTGTGACGCCAGCAGCCATGGCCGGCGTCATCCGCAGTGTGCGGTCGATCTTGATGAAATTGTAGGCGAAGTAGTAGAGCGCGACGGCAAAGTAGTCCACTACCCGACTCTTGACTAAAGTTCTTAGCCTGTCGTTCTCGGTGCTCGGACGAGTACCATGGGACGACGCTGCTCTTCGTCCCATGAGAGCGTGAGATTCTCCATGGGCTCCGCGCACCGCTGCTCAAAACCGGGTATGTTGAAGCGGACAAAGTGTGACGTGACCTCCTGAATGGTGCACTCGTGCGTGGCGCGGTAATCCGGGCCGGCACGTTTCGTCGTGCCGAGCTTCTTGCCATGCACGATGACTGTGATTATGGCGCTTTTCCAATCCAGGAGTTGGCGTGCCTTGGCCAGCCGACGCGTGAAGAGTTCGTCATATTGCTCGTCGCGCAACTTGACTGTTTCGGCACCGACGCGAACGTAGGCTGGTCCCAAAAAGTGCGGGCCCCCCGTGCCGGGTGCTACCTCTACTGCAACTATATCGGCGGAGCGATCGTCCGACTGCACCGAGAGGGCACTGATCGTTGCCTCAACGTGGGGATAGCATTTCTGCTCGCAAACCTGTCGCACCGTCTTTTGAAGCGCATCGGGGTTTCTTACACCCACGATGCGCCCCTCGTCGGTGATGCCGATGAATAGGAAGGCCGAGCTTCCGATCGGGACGCTATTGGCAAAGGCGACGAGCGTTCGTGCGATTTCTTCCGACGATACGCCCTCAAGCTTCCGCTCGGTCAGATTGTCCTCGCGCGCAGCCAGACGCTCCCGCAGACGCGCATGCTGATCCATAGAGCACCCCCTGAAACTCACGTTAGCACGCCGTCTGAAGCCCCACCAGAGCCACTGTCATCCGCAAGTTGTTCTTCTTTAACGACAATCCTTCTTTTCCTCGGATATCTACTGGTAAACCCTGACGCCCTCCCAAACTCCCGGCCCGTGTTCAGTCACTTCGCGGTTGGCGTGGCCGGATGTTGCAGACGCTCAAGCACATCGGGTGAGCTGGCACGACTAGTAATGAAAAACGCCCTTATCGCAACAAAACCGCCGTGTCGCCAGTCTCCCGGAGATGTTTCTTCTGGCCATCGCTGCGGACTGTGGGCGGTTGACGGCCCACTCGGAAACTGGGAGCAGCCCCACCGCTGGCGAGGGCCACGACTTGCCATGCGGCGCTCGCAAAACACGTGCGTGAACTTCTGGAACCGTCCACTTAGGTTTCAGTCTCCAGAGTGGCTTCATCACGCTCGAACCCGCATGAATGAGTTCCGCCCGGCAGCACCGCTTGCGTAGCGTCCGTCACACGGCCCTGGGGGAGTCACTCCTCGACTTCAACCCCATCTCCTTTCCCCTCAGCAACTTAGCTCTCCACTCCCCACCCTCGCCCCACCCTCCCGTGCTATTACTGAATCGGAGATCTGCCCCGTGCCCCAGCAGCCTGTGGCCACCCCCGGAAACACCCTCGAATCAGTGACGCATACCCACTTCGGGATGCGTCACGAACAGCCGAAGCAGACCGCTTTCCCCTCTTTTTTCAATAACTTGGCCACACGCACCACCCCCCCCCATACCCCCCACCCCCATGCGTCACCGGAAAACCGGAACCGGGGACAGACGGAACGTTCCCCCGCCCTCCCCCAGTCTTGCCGCCCGCAACAGCGGACTCAGCGCAATTCGGGGACAGGCGACGAATTTTGCGTTTTCAAATTCGTTGCCTGTCCCCGAATTGCCCTTGCCGAATCGCCCCGCTCAAGAAACTGGGGGAGGGCCGGGAAACGTTCCGTCTGTCCCCGGTTTTCGCTTCAATGGCGCGGAACATCTGGTGCGGCAGTGCGTCTATAAGTGAAGGTTCGAGGTGCGTGTATGGGTGAACAACGGTCTGGAAGGGTGATCCCGATTGCGGAGGCGCACCCCGGCCCCGGCGCCCTGACGAAGCGGCTGGACTCCTGGAAGGAAATCGCCGCCTACCTCCGCCGCGGCGTCCGCACGGTACAGCGGTGGGAACGGGAGCAGGGCCTGCCGGTGCGCCGGTTGAGGCACGACAAGCTGGCTCGGTCTACGCCTACCAGCCGGAACTGGACGCCTGGTGGGAGGCGCACGGCGCCGAACTGGAGCAGGAAGCGCCCCAGGCGGAGGCGCACCCGCCCTCCATTGCCGTGCTGCCCTTCGCCGACATAAGCCGGGAGAAGGACCAGGCGTACTTCTGCGAAGGCATGGCCGAGGAAATCCTCCTGGCCCTCAGCAGGATCCAGGGGCTGCGCGTGGCCTCTCGCAGCTCCGCTTTCCGGTTCCGGGCCGAAGCCCGCGACGTGCGCGAGGTAGGCCACCGCCTGCGCGTCCGCCACCTGCTGGAAGGCAGCGTGCGCAAGTCGGAGGACCGCTTGCGCATCTCGGTCCAGCTCAGCGACACCGAGAGCGGCTACCAGCTCTGGTCGGAACGCTACGATCGCGAGGTCAAGGACATCTTCGCCATCCAGGAGGAAATCGCCCATCAGGTGGTGGAGGCCATGGAAGTCAGATTGACTCCCAAGGAGCGCGCCGCGCTGGGTGTGGCGCCCACCCGGGACATCCAGGCCTACGACTATTATCTGCGGGGTCGCAAGTTCTACTACGGGTACGGGCCGCAGGACATCCGCTTCGCCCAGCAGCTCTTCAGCCAGGCGATTGCGCTGGATCCGGCCTACGCCCTGGCCTACGCGGGTCTGGCGGACTGCTGGTCGTACATCTATTTGAACGTGGAGCGGAGCGAGGCGGCGCGCCAGCAGGCCGAGTGGGCCAGCGCTCGGGCGGTGGAGCTGGACCCGAGCTCCGCCCAGGCCCACGCCTCCCGGGCCTGCGCTCTCTCCCTGGGCCCGTGCAAGGAGGAAGCCGAACAGGCTTTCGAGAGCGCTATCCGGCTGGACCCCAACCTCTTCGAGGCCCAGTATTTCTACGCCCGCCACTCGTTCGCCTGCGGCCAGTCCGAGAAGGCGGTGGGGCTCTACGAACAAGCCATGCGGGTGCGCCCGGAGGACTACCAGTCACCGCTGCTAGTGGCCCAGAGCTACGAGGATCTGGGCAAGCCCGAAGCCGCCCGGGCTGCCCGGCTAAGGGGTATCGAGCTCGCCGAGCAGCACGTAAACCTCAATCCGGACGACGTCCGCGCCCTCTACATGGCCGCCAACGGCATGGCGGCGCTGGGCCAGCAGCAGCGCGCCAGGGAGTGGGCCGAGCGGGCGCTGTCGCTGCGGCCCGACGACGCCATGCTGCTCTACAACGTGGGGTGCATTTATTCGCTGCTGGGGTGTGGTGAGGAGGCCCTCACCTGCCTGGAGAAGGCCTTCCGCCTGGGCCTGCGCAACAAGGGCTGGTACGAGCACGATAGCAACCTTGACCCCCTCCGCCAGCACCCGCGCTTCCAGGAGCTGATGCGGCAATTGTAGGGGCCGCGTCCAACCGCTACGGCCACAGAATACAATGAATGAGTATGGAACTTGGGGGAAAGCGAATCGCCATTCTGGTTGATCAGATTTACCAGGACCTGGAGGTCTGGTATCCGTACTATCGGTTCAAGGAAGCCGGCGCCGAGGTGGTGGCGGTGGGAGCGAAGGCAGGTGAGACCTATCCGGGCAAGTACGGCTACCCGATGGTCTGCGACAAGTCCTACGACCAAGTAGAGGCCGGCGATTTCGACGGCGTGGTCATCCCCGGCGGCTACGCCCCGGATCACATCCGCCGTTACCCGAAGGCCGTCAAGCTGGTCCAGGACCTGGACGCGCAGGGCAAGCTGGTGGCCGCCATCTGCCATGCCGGTTGGGTGCTCTGCTCGGCAGGCATTCTGAAAGGCCGGCGCGTGACCTGCTTTTCGGCCATCAAGGACGACGTGGTCAACGCCGGCGGCCTGTATGAAGACGCGGAAGTGGTCGTTGACCGGAACCTGGTCACCTCGCGCAAACCCGACGACCTGCCGGCCTTCTGCCGCGCCGCCATCCAGGTGCTGGCCGGCGCCTCGGCCGCGGCTCCGTAGTACCCTGGGTCGTACGGAGGATTTATGAGACCCATGCGTTTCGCCTGCGTCGCTGCTGTGTGCCTCGCCGCGCTGTACGCCCAGGGGCCGCAGTTCAAGGACTCCTTCGAAGATGTGAGTGGGCGGCTGCCTAAGGGCTGGAGCGTCCTTCGCGGAGCCGCGGCGGCCGACCGCGCCGTTGCCAAGGAGGGCAAGACGTCGCTGCGTCTGGAATCCGACCAGGGTTCCGACGCGTGCGTCGAATCGCCGCTCATCCGAGTCTCGATCGGCAAGCGCTACGAGGTTCGGGCCTTCGTGCGGACTGAGGGGCTCGAGGTCCGCGATCTGGATCGCTCCCCGATCGCCATTGGGGCGGCGGTCTCGATGGCTTCCGCGCCCTTCGATGTTCATTCCGAGTCGGTGGGTGGCACGCGCAACTGGACCCCGGTGCGGTTGCGCTTCACCGCCACCCGCGCGGAAGATCACATCCTGCTGTCAGCCGCGCGGGGAGGGCAGTTGCGGGGGCGGGCGTGGTTCGATTCTGTCAGCCTCGAGGAGATCTCCTCTGGGCCGGACTGGCCCGCGCGCGCCGCCCTGGAACGATTCGGGCCCGCCTACCGCTTCCCCACCGGAGGCTGGATCTACCTGCACATCGAGGGTTCCCCCTACGAGCGCGGCTACCAGCATGGCCGCCTGCTGGCCCACGAGATCGAGCAATATCTGAATCGCTGCGCTCTGATTTTGGACACCAAAGCGAAAGAGCGCGCCTGGGAATTCGCCAGGACCACCGCCAACGCCTTGTTCCTGCGCGGCTTCGATCGCGAAATCCTGGAGGAAATGAAAGGCATTGCTGATGGGGCCACTTCCGCGGGCGTCAAGTGGTCCAATCGGGACATCGACTTGGTGGACATCGTGACAGCAAACTGTCTGATCGATCTCATGACGCTCAGAGGCGCCCTGCCCATGACGCCCACGGGGCTGGAAGGATTGAAGTTCGAGCGGCCCGAGTATTCCAAGCCGGCCGGCGGCCCGCCCGTCACCGAGCGTTGCAGCGCTTTCGCGGCCACCGGAGGGGCCACGCGCGACGGCAAGATGATCATAGGCCACATCACCATGGCCGGCCTGTCCCTTTCTGAGCAGACCAACATCCTGCTGGACGTTAAACCGCAAACGGGCCACCGGGTGCTGATGCAGGCCTATCCCGGCGGCATCCAGAGCGGCACCGATTACTATCAGAACGATGCCGGCGTGGTCCTCACCGAGACCACCATTCGCCAGACCCCGTTCAACATCCGCGGGGCGCCCGTGGCCTTCCGCGCGCGCAAGGCCATTCAGTATGGAACCGACATCGACAAAGTCGTCGAGCACCTGCTCCGCGATAACAACGGGCTGTACACCAACGAGTGGCTCATCGCCGACGCTAAGAACAACGAGATCGCCATGTTCGAGTTGGGCACCAATCGCACCAAGCTGTATCGCAGTTCCCGGAACGAGTGGTTCGGCGGGACCAGGGGATTCTACTGGGGCTGCAACAACACCAAGGACCTGGAGGTGCGGCTGGACTACCAGCCCGACCCCAAAGGCGCCCCCACGCACGTGCCCTTCGTTCCCAGCCCGCGCGACATCAAGTGGCAGGAGCTTTACCGGCAATACAACGGCAAGATCGACGAGCAGTTCGCATTTCTGGCCTTTCGCACTGCCCCTCTGGTTAGTGCTTCTTCGTTTGATGCCAAGATCACTACGGCCGATATGGCCTCGCGCCTGATGTGCTGGGCGGTGTTCGGCAAGCCGAACCAGCGGGAATGGCCGCTGCCCGAGCAGTGGGATCGAGAGAACCTCCCGTTTCTCACCGGCATTTACTCCTCGGGCTACCGGCTCATCCAGCCACTTCCGGAGAGTCTCCTTTCGGCATCCGAGCCGCGGCCGTCAGGGAGCGGCCCCGCCGCAAAGCCGGAGACACCCGCCCCCAAGAAGCAGTCCTTCAAGGAGCGCCTCTGGGAAGGCTGGATTTTACCCGCTTCGGACTCCGAGCTTTGGCTCAGTGCGGGGTCGGCGGCCTATTACCGGGTCCTGCAAGCAGAGAACTGGGAACAGGAACTCGAAGCACAACGCACCCAGTTCCTGGCCGACGCCCTACGGGGCGATCAGCCGCTTCGCACCCTGGCCAGCCGTCCCGACACCACGCTGTGGTTCGATCTGGCCACGCACAAGGGCGTGCTGCTGTTTGAGGCCTTGCGCCGCCAGCTCGGCGACGATCACTTCTTCTCCTTGATGAAAGACTTCTTCGCCGCCAACACGACGCGCGCTGTGACATCGCAGGCCTTTTTCGAGGCGGCGGACAAAGCGGCCGGTCACTCCATGCAACCCTTTTTCGCCACGTGGCTCGACAGCAAGGGACTGCCGGACGGGGAGCGTGGGGCGGTCTATCTGGCCAGCGACGTGTTCCCCGGGCTGCGTTCTCTGATGCTGGTGTATGGGACCGTCCAGGAGGCCGGCGCCAACCGCTACGCCGCCGAGCAGGTATGCCGCAGATTGCTGGACTGGTTCGAGAGCGAAGTCCCCATCCGCAAGGATTTCGAGGTCTCTGAGGAGGAGCTCAAGGCGCACGACGTGATCTTCGTAGGCCGCCCCGAGACCAACTCCGCACTGGCTGCCTGGAAGGACCGCCTGGGTCTGAACTACGACGCTGCGGTATTCCGCGTGGAGGGCGTGGAGCACGCCTCGGAAAAGGAAGCCCTCATGCTGGCCGCGCCCAATCCCCTAAACCGCGCCCGCATGGTGCTGATTTTGGCGGGCAACAGCGCCGTGGAAACCGTGCGCCTCTCCTCCGCCTCGCCCGAGCGCTGCGAATACGCCGTCTATCGCGAGGGCAAGCGAACAGCCTGCGGCTTTCAAAAAAAGCCCGCAGCCCCCGGCAGCTAGTATAATCGCTGAGTGCCGCCTTCACAGATGAGCTACGTACGCTGGTGGGTGGCGGCGCTGCTTTTCTTTGCCACCACCATCAACTACCTGGATCGCATTGTCTTCACCGTCCTGAACACCGTCATCGGCAAAGAGTCGGGCTCACCGACCAGACCTACGGCAGTGTGAACGCCGCGTTCCAGTTTGCCTACATGGTCGGGTTTCTGTTCGCCGGCAAGTTCATCGACCGCTTCGGGACTCGCATCGGATACGCCGTGGCGATCACCTGGTGGTCGCTGGCGGCCGCCTTCCACGCAGCAGTGCGCAGCGCTGTCAGTCTGGGCTTCTGGCGCGCCATGCTGGGTCTGGGAGAATCAGGAAACTTCCCGGCCGCTATCAAGTCGGTGGCCGAATGGTTTCCCTTGAAGGACCGGGCCCTGGCGACGGGCGTTTTCAATGCCGGCGCCAACGTAGCCTCGATGGTCGGCCCGCCCATCTTGGTTTTCATGAACGCGCGCTACGGCTGGCGCTCCTGTTTCCTGGTGACGGCAGGGCTTGGCTTCATCTGGTTACTGCTGTGGGTGCTGACCTACCGGCCCCCGGACAGGCATCCCGCCGTCAAACCTGCCGAACTCGAATACATCCGCAGCGATGCTGCCGCCCCGGAGGCGGAGCCGGCCATCGGGTGGGCGGCCGTTTTGGGTTACCGCCAGACCTGGGGTTTCACCCTGGCCAAGTTTCTGACCGATCCGGTGTGGTGGTTCTATCTGTTCTGGTTGCCCCGCTACTTCATCAAAGTCCGGGGTTTCAATTTGGAGCAGGTGGGCTGGGCGCTGCCGGTCATCTACTTGATGGCGGACCTCGGCAGCGTAGCAGGAGGCTGGATCTCGGGCTTCCTGATTCGCAGAGGATGGCAGCACGGCAAGGCCCGCAAGACGGCCATGGCCATCTGCGCCTGCGCCATGCCCATCGCGGCCCTGGCCGTGCTGGTGCCGAATACTATCCTGGCCGTGGCTCTGGTAAGCCTGGCCACCGCCGCACACCAGGGGTGGTCTGCCAACCTGTTTACCACCACCTCGGACGTATTCCCCAAGCAGGCCGTGGGCGACGTGGTGGGCATCGGCGGTTCCGCCGGGGCTTTGGGCGGGATCCTGTTCTCCTCCCTGATCCCCGGCTGGGTGATTGAACACTTCGGCTACACGCCGGTGTTCCTGCCGCTGGGATTGTTTCACCTGACGGCCCTGATCATTGTGCACCGTCTGATGGGCGATATGCGGAGAGTCAGCCTGAGGGAACCTTCCGTCAGGGCGTGATTTCCCACTCCAGTACGATCACCGAGACGGGCCGGGCGCCGCTGCGCAAGAGGATTCGGTTCCAGCCGTTCTGGGGGCCGGGCGCTTCCACTACGATGACCTCGCGGGCCTGCCTGGGGTCGTAGCGGTAGACCGTCCGGTTCCAGCCGTTCTGCGGGCCGGGAGGCTCCGTAACAGACCCCCGGGAGTATTTAGGATTCGAGCTGTACACCGTCAGCCCGCCGCCCGAGAGCTCCGCCGGATGGGCTCCGATTCGCAGGGGCACGCTGGGCAACTCCCCGGTCAGCTGGCCCGCCGAGACGCGCTTGTTTTCGATCGAAAGCACGGAGTTTTTCGGCAGAAACCCGGTCCAGATCAGCTTCCCGGAGCTTGGTCCACGGTAGGCCGGGGTCGCGCTTTTCGCAGCTTCTGGCACTGCGGAGGTGGGAGCCGAGGGTTTGGGAAGCAGGGTGCGCTCCGGCATGCTGGGTTCTTGGGTGGCCGGCGGCGGCGCCTGCACAGGGGCTGGCAGTGGGCGAATAGACTGCGGAAGGCCGGACCCCACGGCCGCTGGCTGGGGTGACAATTCCGGAGGACTGGGCACCAGCGCGGGCTGCCGGTTGGATGCCACTGGGGGTATGGGCGCCCGCAGGACACGCGGTGGCGCGGCCGCTCGTTGAACCGGGGGCGCCTTGGGCGGGCTGGAAGCAACTGGAGCCGGCTTGGCCCGCTCCTCCAGATTTTTCAGTTCCCGATCCAGCCGAGCCTTTTCCGCAAGCTGCCTCTCGAGCGTGGCTCGCAGCTTTTCAGCATCCAGCCGGACCTGATCCATGCGGGGAAGGGGCTCGCCCGCGGCCTTGGCCCCACCGTCGGCGGGGAGCCGTCCCAGGAACCGCGCCACCTCCTGGACCGGGGCCGCACCGGCTGGTTGCACCTTTAATCGCGCTTCCACGTCCGCCGAACGCCGCACGATGGGAAACGAACCGTTTCTGAGCAAGGCGGGATTCAGCGGGATGACTACACGAGCCGCGCCGTCTACGATCTCCAGCCAGCCCGCAGTTGCTTCACGGATGGCTTTCGCGGTCGGGCTCCACTGGATGGTCGTTTGCCCGTTCTTTTCGACGACGCGCAGGGAAAGCGTGGGCAGGGCGACGGGGGTTGCCGGCTTGGGCCAGTAGTTCGGAACCACAACAGCTCCTCCCGCTACCAGCAGACACAGGGCGATCAGCAGCCCGATCCAGAGCTGCCGGCTGCGACCGCGCGCCAGTGGCAAGGAGGGCTCCGGCGATTCCATCACAAGCGGCGGCTCGGCCAGCTCAGGTTGCACGGGCAGCGGCGCCGGCGAGGCCTGTTCCGCGGGTTGGGCTTCTTCGGGCTCGGCGCCCGGCCTCGCTACGGAGGCCGGCTCGGCCTCGAATTCGCGGTAGCTCGCCTCGGTGCGCACCGACCCATCCGGCTCGCGAATGAAGAAGCCGATTCGAACAGGCTTCGCCCCACGGGGCTGGAGCACCATGGCAACCTGCCACGGCTCCGGGTAATAGCGGTTCCAGGATCTCGAGGTCTTTCTCGGAGATCGAGATCTCACTGCGCGTGTGAGAGTGGTACCAGCCCACCGGGACCAGATCGTGCAGCGAGGGGTCGGACGCGTACTCGCCCAAGAGCCGGCTCAGCGCGCTCTCGTCCTTCTGGGAGAGCACGAAGCCCGGTCCTGAGGCGTATTCGCAGGCTAGCGGGCGGGCGGCCAGAATACGAATCGCATTCCCTTCCCGCCTCCCAAACAGCACGCCCCCTACCTCGACTCCTCCATAGGGGAAACTCTCGAAGCCTTCCACCACGGCTCGAAGGATCTCATCCAGGGCGGCTGGTGAGTACTCGATGGCGGGCAAACGCCCTTCCAGACTCCCACCCCCGAATTCGGCCTCGCGCTCGGCGCCGATCATCATACAGATTCTACTCTTCCTGTTTCAGCCGGTAAACTCCAAACCGCGCCGTGCATTTAGGGGACGCTACACTGGTCAGGTGGACCACACACTGACAGGGGCGTGGCGAAGATGGAAATCCTCGGGCTGGCGGATGATCTGACGGGGGCGCTGGAGGTGGGCGCGAAGTTTGCGGGCCGAGGCCTGGCGGCGTTGGTGACCACGGAGCTGAGCCTGGATGCGAGGGGCATGAACGACACGATCCAGGTTCTGGTCATCGACACCGAGAGCAGGCATCTGGAGCCGGCGGAGGCTGCTGAGAGGGTTTATCGATTGGCGCGCGCCGGGCAGGAGCAGGGGATCGGCTTCATCTACAAGAAGACGGACTCGACACTGCGGGGGAACATCGGGAGTGAGCTTGGGGCGTTGCTGGGGGCTTATCCGGACTCGCGGGTGATCTACGTGCCGGCTTATCCGCAAATGGGACGGACGGTAAGACAGGGTCACCTTTACGTGGACGGCGTGCTGGTGAGCGAGACTGCGTTTGCCCGCGACAGGCTGAACCCGATCGCGCATAGCTACATACCGGACCTGCTGGCGGGTCAATGTGAGGTTCCTGTCCGCCGGGTGGACGTGGAGGCGCTGCGGGCAGTGAACACTCCGGCCATCTACGTCTGTGACGGCGAAACGGAGCACGACGTGAGAGCGGCCGCTCGAATCTTGATGGAATCAGAGGGGCACCTGTTGGCTGCCGGTCCAGCCGCGCTGGCTGAGCGAATTGCGGAACTGGTCGGGTGGCCGCGGGGAGAGACCGCGGCGTGGCCGGCTATCGAGAACTGTCTGGTGATCAACGGCAGCCTGCATGAAGTCTCGACACAGCAGGTGAGGCATGCAGAGGCTAATGGATGGCGATCCGTCGATGCGGAGGCGGCCGCGGCTGCCATTTCCACATCCCACTGGGTAATCCTGAAACGGAACAGCGTGAGCGCGGAGGCGGGCCCCGATGCGGCGGCGCGCGAAGGAGAGATGGTTCGCGGTATTTTGGAGCAAGCGGAATTGGACGGCTTGATCATCTTCGGAGGCGACACCGCCTATGGGGTGGTGAAGGCGATGGGCCGTCCTCCCGTGTATCCCATGGGTGAGGTGGTTCCGGGTGTTCCGCTCTCCAGGATCGATCGGAAGATGATTGGCCAGAGAGAGCGCGACTTGTACCTGATCACCAAGGCCGGCGGTTTCGGCTCGCTGGATATTCTGTGCCTGCTTCGAAAGTTGCTGTCCCAGGGTCAAGAGGAGTAGCCATGCTTTACGGCGTCACGATGGGCGACTCGAGCGGCATTGGCCCGGAGATCCTGCTCAAAGCGTTTCTCGAAGGCAAAGTCAAGCATCCGATCGTCACGTTCGGCGATCTGGAGGCGCTTGCCTACTACAACGATCACCTGAAGTACGGTGTGACGTTCCGCAGGATTTCGCGGCCGGCGGAATATCGGGAGGGGGCGCTCAACGTCATCGATTTGAGCGTTATACGGCGCGAGGATGTGACGGTGGGGAGACTAAACCGGAAATCGGGGCAGGCGGCGAGGGGATACGTGGTGGCTGCGACGCGGGCTGCGCTGGCGGGTGAAATTGCGGCCATAGTGACCCTGCCCATGAACAAGGAAGCGACGCAACTTTCCGACCCGGAGTTCGTGGGGCACACGGAGCTGATCGGAGGCTTGTGCGGTGTGAAGGATGTGACCATCATGCTGGCGTCGGATGAACTGATTGTGACGCACGTCAGCACGCACGTATCGCTTGCAAGGGCGATCGAGCGCGTCAAGAAGGAACGCATCTGCACGGTCATCCGGCTGACCTGGGAGGCGGTGGCGAGATTGAGGGAGCAGCCTCGCATCGCGGTGGCGGGCCTGAATCCGCACGCCGGCGAGAGCGGGTTGTTCGGAGAGGAAGAGATCCGCGAGATCCGGCCGGCTGTGGAGTGGGCGCAGAGCCAGGGGCTGCCGGTGGAGGGGCCGTTGCCTCCCGACACGGTGTTCTACCTGGCGGTGCGCCAGCACAGATTCGACGCGGTGGTGTCGATGTACCACGACCAAGGGCACATTCCGCTGAAGCTGCTGGATTTTGAAGGCGGGGTGAACGTGGCGCTGGGTCTGCCGATAATTCGCACTTCGGTCGATCACGGGACAGCCTTCGACATCGCCGGGCGTGGCGTGGCTTCGACGGCCAGCTTCATTCGGGCGCTGGAGTTCGCGGCGAAGCTGGCGAGGCTCGGGGGGAAGGGCTGATATGAAGCAGCCCGAGGAGGATCTCCCAGAAGGTTGTGGCGCAACTCCGGCCTCCGACGCAGAGGCGGCGGCGACGGTCACTGAACTGCCTGGCTTCCCAAGGACGGCCGTTCCGGCGGCGGTCCAAACCTTTTCGACTGGCGAGATCGTGGCGGGGCGGTTCCGGATCGTCAAGTTCCTCGCGCAGGGCGGCATGGGGGAGGTTTACGAGGCGGAGGACCTGGAGACTCCAGGGACACGTGGCGCTCAAGACCATCCGGCCGGAGATCGCGTCGGACGCGCGAATAGCGGCGCGCTTCAAGCAGGAGATCCAACTGGCCAGGAAGGTAACCCACCCCAACGTGTGCCGCGTGTTCGACGTGTTCCGCCATACGACCGTGCCGAACCGAGAGGGGAAGGCAAGCACGGTCACCTTCCTCACCATGGAACTGCTGCGCGGGGAGACTCTCGCCGCGCACCTCCGCCGGGCCGGCCGGATGAGGATCGAGGAGGCGCTGCCGCTGATCGAGCAGATGGCGGCTGCGCTGGAGGCGGCACACAAGGTTGGCGTGATCCACAGAGACTTCAAGAGCGGCAACGTCATGCTGGCGCCGCCGGAGACGGGTGAAGGTCCCCTGCGAGCGGTGGTGACGGATTTTGGCCTGGCGCGGAGCACAGTGGCTGAGCTCGGGGGAGCACACACGCTGACCGGGGCGGGAGGGGTAGTGGGAACCCCCGCCTACATGGCGCCAGAACAGATCGAAGGGAAAGAAGCCAGCGTGGCCTCCGACATCTATGCCCTGGGCGTGGTGATGTACGAGATGGTCAGCGGGGCGCTGCCGTTTCCGGATGAATCGCCGTTGGCGGCCGCGGTGAAACGGCTGCGGGAGCCGCCTCCTCCACCGCGCAGCCGTGTTCCAGATCTTGATCCGAAGTGGGAGGCGGTGATTCTCCGGTGCCTGGAACGCGACCCGGCTGAGCGTTTCCCCAGCGCGATGGATGTGGTGAAGGCTCTGCCGCACGGGGCGCCTACGAAACGGCGGACTGCTGTCCTGGCGGGCGTGCTTGTACTGCTTGCCGTGCTGGCGGCTTACTATGCCGGGGTTGTTTGGAAAGGGAGGGAAGGCGCCACGCCGGCGGACAGAGCGATCAAAGTGCGGCGGTCGGTGGCCGTGTTGGGCTTCAAGAACCTCTCGGGCAGGGCGGACGCGGCGTGGCTCTCCACGGCTCTCTCTGAAATGCTGACCACGGAGCTGGCCAGCGGCGAGCAGGTGAGGACCATCTCTGGTGAGAATGTAGCGCAGACCAAGATCGACCTGGCCCTCGCCGACACCGACAGTCTGGCCAAGCGGACCCTCGGTCGCATTCGGGCCAATCTGGGCGCTGACTTCGTGGTGCTGGGATCGTATGTAACGTTGGGAGAAAAGGGCGCAGGGAGAATCCGGCTGGACTTGCGGCTGCAAGACACGGTGGCGGGCGAAACGGTGGCATCGGTGGCCGAGACGGGAACCGAAGAGCGCCTGTTCGAACTGGTGGCGCAAGCGGGCAGCAGGCTGAGAGCCAGGCTGGGGCTCGGTGAGCCGACGCCGGCGGAGATGAACCAGGCGCGGGCCTCGATGCCTTCCAATCCCGAGGCGGCGCGACTCTATGCCGAGGGGCTGGAAAGGCTGCGGCGTTACGACGCGCTGGCGGCGAAGGATCTGCTGGAGCGCGCCACGAAGATCGAGCCGGACTACCCGCTCGCTCACGCCGAGCTTTCTTCGGCCTGGTCCGGGCTGGGCTGTGAGGGCAGGGAAAGAGAAGAGGGACAACGGGCGTTCGATCTGTCCAAGAACCTGTCTCGGGAGGAGCGGCTGAGAATCGAAGGCCGTTATTGGAGGGCTCTGCAAAGGCGCGACAAAGCGGTTGAAATCTATCAGGCGCTGTGGAACTTCTTCCCGGATAATCTCGAGCACGGGCTGAACCTGGCTAGCGCTCAGGCCTCTGCGGGCAAGGCCAAAGAGTCCCTGGCCACAGTGGAAGGGCTGCGGAAGCTCCCGGCGCCCTTGCGCGACGATCCGCGCATCGATCTGGCCGAGAGCAGGGCCTGCAATTCCCTGGGCGACTACCGGCAGGCGCAGGTGGCGGCAGGCCGGGCGGCGGCCAAGGGAGCGGTGTTGGGCGCGCAGTCCTTGCTGGCAGATGCGCGGGCCAGCGAGGGAGTCGCTCTCCACCACCTTGGAGAACTCGACAAGGCTCTGGCGGCGTGGGAGGAGGCCAAGGGGACTTATGCGGCCCAGGGCAACCGAGCAGGTTTCGCACTCATGGTGTTCGACATGGCGATTATTCCCTACGTCCGGGGTGACCTGGCCGGCGCCAGGAAGATGTACGAAGAGGCGCTGGCCATACAGCGGTCGCTTGGGCAGCGCAGCAGGATGGCGGGATCGTTGAACAACATCGGGGGCACGCTGCATCTCATGGGCGACCTGGTAGGGGCGAAGAAGATGTATGCAGAGGCGCTGGCGGTCTACCAGGAGGTGGGAGACCCCCGAGGTTCGGGGATGGCCTTGCACAATATCGGCGAAGTGCTTGCCGCTCGCGGCGACCTGGCCGGGGCGAAGAAGACGTATGAAGAGGCACTGGCGATCAGGAGGGTGGTAGGGGACAAGCGCGGCCTGAGCATAACGCTCGGGGAGATTGCATATCTGCTCGAACAGCAGGGTGATCTTGCGCGGGCGAAAGAGACCTTTGAGGAGATGCGCGCCAATGCGCTGGCAATGGGTGCGAAAAGCCTTCAGGCCAGCGCTCTGCACGGATTGGGAAGCGTGTTCGAGAACGAGGGCCAACTCGGAGTGGCCCGGAGGAGGTACGAGGACGCGCTAGCGTTGCGCAAGGAGACAGGAGAAAAAGCGGGAGTGCTAAGGAGCCGGCTGGCGCTGGCGGAGCTGTCCCTGGAGCAAGGGCGTTCCAAAGAGGCCGAGACAGCCGCCCTGGAGATTGCCAAAGAATTCCAGACTCAAAAGGCCATTCCCGAGGAGGTCTCCGCGCGCGTTCTGCTTGCCCGGAGTCTGTTGGCGCAAGGAAAGCCGGCCGCGGCCCAACCGGGCATCGAGCGGACCACGCGACTCGCCGAGCGCACGGGCGATCTGAGCCTGCGGCTGAGGGCGGCCGTTGCCGCTGCGCGCGTTCGTGCTGACTTGGGCGATTCTGCCGAGGCTGCTCGAAACCTGAACGGGACAATCACCGAGGCGAATCGGGCCGGCTTGGTCCTCCTGGAGATGCAGGCGCGCCTGGCGCTGGGGGAAATCGAAATGACCTCCGGCGACCGCGCCGGCGGACGCGCCCGGCTCGTGGCGCTGGAGAGGGAGGCCCGGGCTAAGGGGTTGGGACTCATCGCCACCAAGGCCGCTGCCAGGTTGCGTGACTGAGCAGCAGCCTTTCGGTCGTGGTCTCGATTGGGGAAGCAGCTCGCAGTGCAGGGGGCTAGCTGCCGGCGGAGTCAGCGCTGCCCGGCTCGCGGAGCGCATCGATGTCCGCGAGGTCCTTGGCGCGCCCAACGGCCCGCTTGTTCGCAGTGAAAGCCTCGCGCCCCAGGAAATGCACGGGAGCACTACCATACGCTCCGAGCTGCCGGGACTCCCAAGCCTCCTCCCAGGAGACGCCGCTGATGGATGCCATGATGTGGACTTGGATGGGCTGTCGGCCCAGCTCGAGAATCTTGCGTTCGCGGAGCAAGTCGTCCGGATGCGCCCGAGTGTCACGAAAGCCGAAGTCGTGCAAGGCGGCCAGCAGCTTATTCACATTATCCGATGTTGGGCGGATGAAGATGTCAAGGTCACCGGTGAATCGCGGGGCTCCGTGGAAGGCCAGGGCGTAGCCGCCGACTACGATATACTCAACGTTCCGCCCGTTCAACGATGTGCAGAGATCCTCGAAGTCCTTCTGAAACTCCATGGCGGCAGGCTCCTTGCAGGCACTCGATGTATTCGCGCCGCAGGCGCTCCACTTCAGCAATCCGTTCGAGCGGCGGACGGCTCAGCCAGAACACAAGAGCGGGATTGGCGGTTTCCAATTCTTCGAAGGTGGTCAGCCGGACAACCTTGTCCATGGTTTCAAGATAGCATGGCCACGCATGCCGCTGGATTGAACTTGAGGGCTTCAAGCATGGCGCTGGAGGGCGGTGGGGAGAACAGGTCCCAAGCGTGATCTAATGAAGCAGGATGAAAGGAACGAAATGACTCGAGACTTTACGCGTCGGGATTTTGTGAGAGTTCTGGGCGCCGGCCTGGCTGCACCTGCGGCGCCCACTAAGCCGAATATCGTGTTCGTTTTCGCGGATCAGCATCGCAACTGTTCCTGGCCGGGAGGCGGCGATCCACAGGTGAAGGCGCCCAACCTGGAGATTCTGGGCCGTGAAGGGGTGGTCTTCAACCACGCGATCAGCAACTATCCGCTGTGCTCGCCGCACCGCGCCAGCCTGCTGACAGGCCGATACGCCCAGGCGAACACCATCACCAGGAACGTCGGCGGCGCAGCCGCGGGCTTCCCACGACGGAGATTACGATAGCGGACCTGTTGAAGAAGGCCGGCTATGCGACCGGCTATGTCGGCAAGTGGCACCTCTATCCGGGCGCACCGGCGGGAGAGATTGTGCCTCCGGGGCCGCATCGTCACGGCTTCGACTGGTGGCGGATCTGCCACAATTATCGCCAGCGCTACGACACTCGCTACTACGACGACAGCGGCAAAGAGATTGTGCTTCCGGATTATGCTCCGAAGAGCCAGATGGACCTGACGCTGGAATTCATCGAGAAAAACGCCCGCGGACCCTTCTGTGTTTTCCTTTCCTGGCACCCGCCCCATGCGCCTTACACCGAGGCTCCGAAACGGTTTGTCGAGATGTACCCGCCGGACAGAATCAAGCTCAGGCCGAACGTTCCGAAGGAAGCCGACACCCAGAGATGGCGCGAGGCTCACGTCGGATATTTCTCTCATGTCTCGGCGCTGGACGAGGAGATCGGCCGGCTGATGGAGAAACTGGCTCAATTGGGGATCGCTGACAACACCATCGTGTGTTACAGCAGCGACCACGGCGACATGCTGGGTTCTTTCGGGCTGACGGCCAAGCGGAAGCCTTGGGAAGAGTCCATCAATGTGCCGTTTGTGATCCGCTGGCCGGCGGGCATTCCGGTGGGAAGACGGCTGGACACACTCTTCTCCACCGTGGACATCACGCCGACGCTGCTGGGACTGGCCGGCGTGCCGGTGCTGCCGCGGATGCAGGGCGCCGACCTTTCAGCAATTCTGAAGGGCAAGCAGGCGCCCGGCCCTGAATCCGCCTTCATCATGGCCATCGGCGGAGCGGCTGGGGATGAGGAAGAGCAGGGCAGGGGCCAGCGAAGGAAGCAGGTTGCGAGAAAGCAAGTCGGCGGCTGGCGTGGAGTGCGCACCGGCCGGTTCACCTATGCGAAAAGAGAGACCAGGCGGGCTCTGAGCCCTGGCTTCTTTATGACAACGAGAAGGATCCTTACCAGATGCGCAGTGTGATCGAGGAACCGGCCTACAGGCAGAGGCGGGAAGAATCGAGGCCATGCTGGGCCAGTGGCTCAAGCGCGTTGGGGAGGCGTGAATTCGGGGGGGCAACGGGAACTACACCCCTTCGGCACTCGTCGAGACTAAGGTGGCGCTGCTTTTCGTCTTCATTCTGTTTGCGACGGATGTTCGCCCTTTCGGCGGAGTTGACCGCGAGCGAGGAGCCGCGCCGCGCGTATCTTGGGTAGCCAGGTGAGCGAATGGCTACCAAAGCAGCTTGACGCCCACCTGGAGGTAGCGCATGCTGCTGATGCCGCCAACCTGTCCGAAGGTGCTGCTGCCGAGGGTGGTACTGAGGTCCGTCCAGTAGGGGTGGTTGAAGGCGTTGAATGCTTCCACCCGAAGTTGCAGCTTGAACCGCTCGTAAGTGCGGACGTCCTTCAGAGCGAAGGCGCTGAAATCAAATGAGCCAGGCCCGCGCAGCACCCACTTGCCAGCATTGCCGTAAGTCCAATCGGCCGGCCGCGCGAAGGCTTCTTTCTTGAACCAGCGGAACGGCGTGCGCTCGGAGCTATCCAGGCGCCACTCACCGACCACGTCGGGGCGGGTAGCCACCTGGCGCGGTGCGCTAGTCAAACCCGGCGAATAGAGCCGGCCTGTGTTCCAGGTCCAGATTCCGGAAAAGCTCCACCCGCCGGCTACGCGGCCGAGCAGACCATTCTGGGCTTTGAACCACGGGACGTCCCAGGTGTGCAGGAGGACGATGTTGTGGCGGCGGCTCTCCTCGAAGCTCCGACTTCTCCGAGCGCCTGTCCAGAGGGTTCTGAATGCCGCCGGCAACGCCCTCGTTGCCGTAACCGATGATCTTGCCGAGAGTATAAGCGAGACTGTAGGTCAGGTTGCCGCTGCGCCGGTTCACGGCCAACTGGAATGAATTGTAGCTGGAGGTGGCGGAAGGCTCGACGATGCTGATGCCGCCCAGGCCGCGGTAGGGATAGAAAGGACGCAGATCGACACCCTGATGTGCCGCCTGCTCCTGCGGCGTGAGGAAATTCAGCGGCCTCGAGAAGGACAACTGGCGGCCGGTGTTGCCGACGTAGCTCACGTCGAGGGCGATCCTGGAAGGCAACTGACGCTGGATGCCGAGGCTGTAAATGTAGACCGTGGGGATCTTGTAATCGACCGGCAGTGAGCCGGCATCGATGGGGAAACGGGTCGTGTTGGGGATGCCGCCGCTGGGGTTGTCGGCGGTGCCGTTGGTAAGTGTCGAGGAGAGCACCAGCGGGGCGCGGCTGCCGCCCAGATACCAGCCGGAGTAGGCAATGCCGGTGACACCGTGGAAGACCCCGGCACCGCCCCGGACGGCCATCTTGCCGTCTCCGAAGACGTCCCAGGCGAAGCTCAGCCGCGGCTGGAAGTTGGTTTTGCGGAGCGGGTTGAAGTACTTCGGGATGCCACGGAACAACTTGGCGATCTCCGAATCGCCGGCAACGGCAACACGACCCTTGGCGGAATCGGGCCAGCCGTCTCCGGGTAGCACGAGACCGTTATAGATGTCACCCGTGCCGGGGACGATGGAGCCGTTGGCGGCCACTTGCGGGGCTTTGGATGGATCCCAGAACCTTTGCATGAAGGCCACCATGTTGTTCCACTTGGCCCACCAGGGGGAGATGAGCGAATAGCGTAACCCGAACTCCAGGGTGAAGCGCCGGCTCAGGCGCCAACTGTCCTGGATGTAGAACTCGCGGGCGTAGGCCTTGTAGACAGTCTGGGCCGGCGGCCCGGTTTCGCTGTAAGAGTCGAAGTTGCCAAGCAAGGCGTTGGCCCACGGATTGCCGGAATTCCTGGGGTTGCTGGAGGAATTAGCGAAGCTGAACGAACCGTTGTCCGTAGCCGTGTTGAGCTCGTTCATGTTCATGGACTCCCAGTAGAAACCGGTCTTGAGGCTGTGGCTGCCGATGATCTTGGTGAGGTTGTCACGCACCGTAAAAGTGGGCGTGCGCGTGTAGCTGGGCTGGCCGGAGCCGCTGATGCCCTGGTAGCCAGAGATGTTGACGTTGGGGATGCGGTCCTCACGGTTGCCGGGGTAGATTTCCGGGAAACTGAAGCCCCACGTGGAGCGCTTGACACCCTCGCCGATGATGCGGAAATCCTCGCGGAAGTCGGAGTAGCCGAAAGTGAACTCGTTGACCATGGTGGGGTTCACGGTGGTATTCAGGGCTAGGCTGTAGTTGTTACCGCGGCGGTCGCGATAGACCTCGAAGAGAGGGAGGTTGTTGCCGGTGTTGTCGAACGGCGAGGTAAAATCCTGCTGACCTTTGAGGACGCGCGCGCTGAGCTGCCAGTTGGGCTTGATGTTGTAGTCGAACCGGAAGAGCGGGTCGCGGTTCTCGGTGGGCTGGTTGCGGGTAGCCAGGTAGTTGCCGCCGGGGCCTGGGAAGTTCGGGTCGGGATAGATCTTTTGGAGGGCCTTGCCGAAGCCGCTGACGCGGCTGGCAGGGATCTGGTTGCCGGGGAAGGGGGCCTTAGTGTCGGGGTCGAGGGGCTTCAGGGTGCTGCTGGAGAAATCACCGCCGCGTTCCAGAGGCGTCGGGAGGACGGAAGTCTTGGCATTGAAGCCGGCCGAGTAGCGGGCCTCCACGCCGACGAAGAAAAAGAGCTTGCTCTTGTCGGTATTCCATTTGCCCGGGATGTAAATCGGACCACCCAAGGTGCCGCCGTAGTTGTGGTAGCGAGTGCGTGGTTTGGTGGTTTGCAGGAAGGGAGTCGCGGCGAACTGGTCGGTGACGAAGAATTCGTAGAGCGCCCCGTGGAAGGTGCTGGTGCCGCGGCGCGTGATGAAAATGAGATGGGCGCCCGTGGTGCGGCCGTATTCGGGGGCGTAGTGGCTGGTCTGGATCTTTACCTCTTCGATGAAATCCACGCCGAGGATGTTGTTGACCTGGACGCCGTCCCGGTTGCGCGTGTTGCTGACGCCGTCCAGCGTCATGAAATTGGTGTCCTTGCGCTGGCCGTTGATCTGCAGACCACCCATCGAGTAACTGCCGCCGCGCATGTCGGTGGCGAAGTTGCCGTAACGAGAGACCACGCCGGGCAGGATGCCGAGCATGTAGTAGGGATTGCGGCCGGGCAAGGCGTAGTTCTGCATCTGGGTGGAGCTGAGCAACCGCGAGACCTCGCCGTTGGAGCTCTCGACGGGCGGCGCTTCGGAAGTCACTTCGACGCGCTCGGTCAACTGGCCAATCTCAAGCTGGAGTCTGAGCGACAGCACCGCGTCGGTGTCCAGTCTGAGGTCGGAGCGGACCAGCGACTTGAAGCCGGTGGCTTCGACCGAGACCTCGTAGCCGGCAGCGGGCAAGTTGGGTACGGTAAAGAATCCGCCGGCATTGGTTGTGGTTTCACGCTCGAGACCGATGGCGACGCCCTTCACCTTGACTTTGGCGTTGGGGATGAAGGCACCGGTGGGGTCGGTAACCTCCCCGTTGATGGTTCCTCTGTACTGGGCAGCCAGCGGCAGAGCCGCCAGCAGCAGTGCGAACAAACGATAGAGCATTTTCGCCCTCCCTGCGAGACTTTACCCGGTCGCGGTAGGGATACCAGTCGCCTGATAACCCCCGCGCAGATCCGTACGTGCGCTCATTAGCGCATACGGCTCTTATCTTAAGATATCTGGCGGCGAAGCGATACTGGGGATAGGGGTGGAACAGGCGCGGCGGGGAATCCATCGTGCCGCCAAGCGGTGCATTCGGGTCCAAGGAAGCCGGTGCGTCCGGCTGCGGCAGAGTAAGGTGCGAACTCGATCGGGTGCGTCCTGCCACTGGGATGGCCTTGTGTGGGGCGGTTTGGCCGCTTGAAGCACCGCAAAAGTGGTGCTGGAGGAGGGGGTCGAACCCTCATGCCTAGTGAAGGGCGCGGGATCTTGAGTCCCGTGCGTCTGCCAGTTCCGCCACTGCCGCGTGGGCGGCTGTGGCTGAAGGGCTTCAGCGGTACACGTCGCGGCGATGGCCGATGGAATACACGGTGATGCGTTTTCTCGGATCATCGACCTCATACAGAATCCGGTAGTCGCCGACCCGGATCCGGTAGGCCTCCACCCCGTGCAGTTTCTTGCTCCCCCGCGGGCGCGGCGCCTCCGACAGGCCAGCCAGTCGTTCGGTAATCCTGCTGTGAAGTGGCGGAGGGAGGAGGTCCAGTTCGCGCTCGGCGGAGGCTTTCAGGAGGACTGTGTAGTTCAAGTCTGACGGGCCTTCTTGCGGCGAGCCAGGTAGGATGCCAAGGGCCGGGTCGACTCGTCTCGGCGTTCTCGAAGGATGCTCAAGTCGATGACGTCCTCCCGGAACTGGCGCTCCTGCATCAGCCGCGCCACGACCGCCTGCCGCCGATCTCGAGGCAGCGAGCGAAAGGCCACCCAGAAGAGTTCCGCTGCCGCTTCGCTGGTGCTGACGCGCATGATCTTTCCTCCAAGATAGCGCAGACTGCTGGGTGTTGGGGCGCACTCCTACTGGTGCTGGAGGAGGGGGTCGAACCCTCATGCCCAGTGAAGGGCGCGGGATTTTGAGTCCCTCTTTCGGCTTCCGCCGGGTTCTGCCGAGCCATGGGATCAATGACTTGGCTTCTGTCAGGTTCTGTCGGATTCTGAGGCGACTGGCACAGGGCGGGCACAACCCCGATAGGTCGCCGACCCGGAAACCACGCTATGAACCCGGACCAAAAGGTGCTATTGCGCTCAACCTCGGCATAGTGCGATCTTGGCAGCATGAGGATTTCCCGCCGCACGAGTGGTGGACGCGGCGAGTACGAGATAAGCGAGCCGGCGGCGAGCGGCTTGGCGCCGAAGGACCTCCTCAACCGCCGCATCATTGTGGTCTTCGACGCAGACTGGGTGGTTGACTCCGGCATCCGCCTGACTTCCCAGGGCAAGAAGATGCGGCTTCGCCTCTTGACGGCGGCGATCCAGTTGCAGCGTCAAATCGCGGCGGCTCTGCTAATGCCGCATCCCGTTCGAGCCAACGCGCCGCTGGGGCGTGGCGTGCCAATTCTCCAGGCAGACTGCTACGCGATCGAGCATATCGAGGTGGAGGACGTGGAGCTGGCCGGGCGCAACGCGGTCCGTATGCGCGTGCAGGAGATCATCCTTCGGAACCTCAGCCATCATGCGGAACAGTTGCGGTATCAAGAGCGGTTGGCGCAGCTTGAGTACATCTGGCACAACCGCCAAGTCCTTCCTGAGTATCTGTCCTCGATCATCGAGCAACACCGGGCGCTCATTAGGGCTGGCGATCCAGTGCCTCTCCAGGCAGAAGTTGCCACCGCCGAACTCCAGCGACTCGTTACGGAGAACGCGTCTGATCTTGGCATCCTCTACCGGAACGAGGGGTTGGACGTGGTGCCGGACTTGTTCAAGACGCTGGAAGCCGCGCAGGAACCTCCGGCGCCGCCGATCTCAGTCGAGGAGGTCGATCCGGAGCAGACGGAGATACGGCGCCGGGTGATCAAGGAATGGAAGAAATGGGCAGCATCAAGAGGCGCGGCGAACGCCCGGTTCCGCCAGACGGTGCGCGAGGCCTGGAGTTCAACGTGCGCCGTCTGCGGATTGCACCTGCCGGCCACCGCCTTCAACGTTGTCGCGGGTGTGGACGCCGCCCACATCCTGCCCTGGGCGGACTACGACCTGGACGACGTGTCGAACGGGATATGCCTTTGTAGGCACCACCATTGGGCGTTCGACGAGGGCCTCATCGTGATCCGCGCTCAGGCAGGGCGCTACTGGGTGGAGGTGCCGCAAGAAATGGCTGAGGGCATCCTTGCCGAGGACTCGCGCTTCGGCCTCGAATCGCTCAAGGGCTTCGCAGGCCCCATCCCGGAGGAAAGGCTGCCGCGAAGACAGGAACAACGACCCAACCCGAGATACCTGGACCGGTTACGCGAGGGCAGCCAGAGCTAGCTCCGGCTGCTGTCCGCCGCGCGCCTCTGCCTCCAGGTACGCCTTGACGCGCTGCGCGACCCACTCCGCCACAGGCACCGTGACCGCGTTCCCGAGCGCGTTGTATCGCAAGGTGTCGATCTTGTCGGGGTCGGAGACGGGGAGCGGTCTCGGCAGGGTCCAGTTCTCCGGGAAGCCCTGCAACCGCTCGCACTCCACGGGCATCAACCTTCGCACCCTGCCGTCAGGGTATGAGACGTAGTTCCTGCTCCAGTCAGTCCCCGTGTGCCGCGCGGAGCAGGCGTACAAGCAGTAAGCGAGGCTCGGGGTCACCGGCCCCTTGATAGGATCTCCAATGCTTTTCTTAAAGGGGGAAACAGGTTTCGTCCCATTCGTTCCGCCCGGTGCAGCATGCCGCGGGCCGCATTCGGACTCAAAAAGTATCTTTCCGGGACCTCGCCAGTCTCGATAACATCCGACAATGTAGACTCGCTGACGCGACTGGGGGACTCCGAAATACCGGCTGTTAAGCACGCGCCACCCCACGCCATACCCGAAGCCGGCCAGCGTTCGAACAACGATCTCGAAATCTCTTCCTCCGTGGCTAGAGAGAAGACCTGGAACGTTCTCGATGAGGAAAACCTGGGGACGGCCTCTTTCAAGTAGCCGAGCAAACTCAAAAAAGAGTCCAGACTTCTTCCCCTTAAGCCCTGCTCGCGGACCCATTCTCGCAAGCGAGACGTCTTGGCAGGGGAATCCTCCCGTCCAGACGTCTGAAAGAGGAACATCTGCATCGGTCATCTCCTTGATGTCTCCGAACAACGGGGTGTCCGGGAAATGGGCCTTCAGCACGGAGCGGCAGTATTCGTCTATCTCGCACTGGACGGTCAAGCGGAAACCGGCTCCGACGAAGCCCAAGTCGATCCCGCCGATGCCGGAGAAGAAGGACGCGGCCGTCGGCGTCATCCCGACTTCCTTCCGACGAACCGCGAGATCCGTCTCCGCAACTTCTCCTCGTGCCTTAGCTGGCATTCCCACACCACTACGCACCGCCACCCGAGCCTGCGCAGCGCGCGCAGGTTCTTCTTGTCCCGGCCGATGTTCCGGTCGAGCTTCCGGTTCCAGTATGCCTTGTTGCTGGCCGGTCGCCTCCCGTCCTTGCACGTGTGGCCGTGCCAGAAACACCCGTGCATGAGGATGGCTAGCCGGTGCCTCGGGAGAACTATATCAGGTTTCCCGGGGAGATCGCTTCGGTGCAACCTGAACCGGCAACCCATGACGTGCAGCATGCGGCGAAGCGTCACTTCGGGCGTAGTATCGGCAGAATGGATCTTCGCCATTATTTCGCTCCGCCTCTCCGGCGTGAACATGTCCGTCACGGCGATCCCCCGAACCTCAGCGGGATCTGCGGAACCTCAACCAACCGTTGGACTTCCCGCTTCAACTCGTCCATCTCATGCTGGGTGAAGACGCGACGGCCGTTGCGGTCTTTGAACTGGGTGTCCCGCAACCGCCCCTGCTTCAACCAGCGGAAGTAGGTAGCCCTGCTGAGCGAGGCCGAGGCCAGCGCTTCACCGATGCGGTACAACTTCTTGCCTTCGATGACCAGGGGCACTGGAACCGTCCTGATACGTCTTGAGACACCATGATAGACCAGATCGGCGCAAGTTGCAACCCGCCTGCTGATATTTTTTTCTGGCCGCGCTGTTGGGGTGCGTCCTGTTCGCCCCCGCACCGGAGCGCCGAACAGCCGCACCTCACTGCCCGAATGCCGACGCCTTCATGTGCTCGCGGACGTTGTCGTAGCTGACCGCGAGCTCCATCCCCAGGCGCAGGCCCGCGACCGCGACCGGCTCGCTGTCAAGTCGCCCGAACACGACGCGCGCCTCGTGGTCGGCGCCCTCGACCCGGACCCACATCCACCCGCTCTCCCCGCCGCACTCGTCCCTGAACTCGGCCGCGACGTAGTCTCCCGGCTCGAACCTCGCCATGGCGACCCCCCGCAGCCTCCCGCCCATCCTACCGAGAAATCGCGTGGGCGGTGAGAACCGCAGGGAGCCGGTCCGCGACCGCCCTGGTTCCCGGTCCAATCCTCAAGGCAGGCACTCAGGAGCCTTGGTTCCGGCTTTACCCGGGAGCAGTGGCGCTTAGTTCCGCGCTGCCGGAGGCGCGGGAACTCCGCGCCCTCCAGGCCTGCAGACATTAAGAGACCTCCACGAAAAACGTCGAAGTCGGGGCTGCGCTTTTCCGGCGAAACCCGAGGGAAAGAAGTCTAGCGGGGTTTGGGGGAGCCCCGCCAGAGCGGAGACAGGAGGGACGACGAGGGGCGAGGTCAAAATCGCGTGTACCGCGCTTGTCGACGTCGGGGGCGACGCCCCGGCCGACCGGATGGACAAGGCCCAGTCGATCGAGCTGCCGAACTTAATGCACCTTTCCCCATCCGCGCTCGGCGACGAGGGGGGCAGGAAGTTGGACGAGTACCTGCCACCGGCGACGGGCACGGTCGCGGGCACAGCCGCTCCGGAGCCGACGAGGCCGGCGTCCCCTAAGTTGTTGAATTCCTGTGGCTGGAGGAGCCATTCCAGCCCTGGTCGAACGTCAGCCCAGCGGCATTGTGAGTCCTAATCCCGCGTTTCGAGTGGGATGCGATCTGGGCGAATCAGCACCATGAAGATCTGAGGAGATTGACTTTCTACCACGTCGCTTGCAGGCTGAGATTCTGGTGGCTGGGGGCAGATCGGTGGTGTTGGCCGACCACGGGCACGCACCAACGGCGTGTCTTGATCTACTTTCGGGCTCGCCAAGAGGGCTCGCCTCCCATGGCACGAGCTGCAGGCGCTCGCGCCCCGGACGGAAACACATTTTGGTGCAAAAGGGTTGACGGTACGTGCAGCTTTAGGTTAGAGTGCGGTTTATGCCACAGATTGTGCGGGTGGCAAGAACCAGTCGTCGCGCACGAGCCCATGGGCGCACTTCCGAGCAGCCATCATGGCTTCCAGTGTCCCTGGTAGGCTCGGAGGTGGTGGCGGCTCCCGTCCATACCACGGTTCCGACGCCATCCGCACGCTGTCCTCTTCGCGGTGCGCTAGACCGACCTGCAGCCGGTCGCCCGCCGGCTCCCCCAGCGCCCGGGGTGGCAGTTGCCGCACGACAAACAGCACGGCACCCGGCTGAGCACGATGCCCGGTGATATGAACACTCGCGACGCCGATGCGGCGGACATATTCTGCGCCCACTGCGGTAACTCCTTTCCCGTGAGCCTTGCCACACACCACCTCAAAGTCCGGTGTCCGAGCGCACGGTGTTCCCTGCCCTACGACTTTACATTCTATGACGACCTCGCGTCCGCAACGGTCGAGAAGCAGAGGATAATTGACAAGGGCGAAGCCTGGACGAAACCATCGATCTTCCCAGCCCGAGGCAAGATCACTAAATGGGTCGTTACGTACACCGATGCGCCGGTACAGCGGTTCGAACCGAAGCGCCTGCGCGACCTCACCCACGAGTATGTACTGCGGGCAGTTCAGGGAGGACTTGCTGACGAGCTCGGAGCGCCAATCACCATCCTGGACATAGACGAGGAGCGACCCTTCTATCACATCGAGCCCCTGCAAATTCATCCGAAGGTGGCTACCAGGCTTGGGCTCCCGGCGTACCATCCTCCGTACATGAAACACTTCTCGGGGTTCTGTCTCGAAGCTAGGATCAACTCGCCGAACCGCTGTGGGAACACACTATGTTTCGAACAGGACGAACGCGTAGCCCGGGCCATCATCGAAGGAACACACCGTGTTGAGAGTCCCTATCAATGTCATGCCGGACTGTTCGACTACGCCTATCCAATCCGGGTCCAGGGTACCATCTTCGGTGTGCTCTTCAGTGGCCAAAAGCGAGTTAGCACGCAGGAGGGTGAGTTAATACTGAGGGCTACCCTTGGTGGATTCGCTGCTAAGGTTGGCATGACTGCTGAAAGAGCTATCGAGCTCGTGGATCAGATAGAGCGTATTTCCTCTGAGGAGATGGAGCAATTCGTCAGACGTGTGCAGGATCTTGCCGGAACCATTGCAGCCGTTGCAGAGGAGTCCTACAACACGCAGCGGACCACCCGGGATCAGCTGTTCCTGCAGGAGATTTCTGGCCGCTTTCGGAACTTGACGCGCTTGCTCAAGCCGAACGACCGCGTCACGGTGCCGGTGCTTCATCTGTGCCGAGAGCGTGTGGGAGCTTATGTGGGTGCTTCGGCGGTTTCGGTCCTTTACAGTGTGGCTCCCAGCGGGTGGGACTATCACGGCGAAACCGGAACCGGTCCGCCGGAAGGGCCGATAGCCATTGCGCCGCAGCTCTTCTCCTCTGGCGCGAAGGACACGGACGGCTTGATCAGCATGCTCGGTCCAGAGAAGGCCGAGCTTCGGGAGCGAATCAGGAGGATGACGCCGGGCCTTTCGGAGCCCGCGTTTTTGCTGCGAGTTATCCTGGCCGGCAAGGCGGAAATGCTCATCGTCTTCCATGGGGACATCGGGACTATCCCATTTGCCTACAGACCCGGGCCTGAGAACCACTTGGCGCGGCGCTTCTATGACAGCTTGACGCGGCTGCTGCAGTCCGAGGTCGACCAGCTTCTAGACAGGATGTCAGTACTTGACACCTTAAGGAAGCGGGAAACGACACTTGCAATGGTCGCTCATGGTCTGTGGCAGCCGCTCCGCGGCATACATCTCTCGCTCCGGCACGTGGTGGGTCGCCTATCTGGGACGGAGCCCTTTTACAGGTTTATCAGGCACTCCTTAAATGTCTGCAACCGGCTCTGGAACTCGTCCAGCACGATCCTCTCCACATTGTCCATCCAGGAGATTGGTGAGGAGTTTTTCTCCCGCACGTTTCAGTCTAGGAACATCCGACCAATCTTTAAGCAGGCCATCGAGATCTTCGGTGACGAGGCCGAGAACAAGGGCCTCGTGTTTCTCCCGATCGCGCGGGTGGATGACCAGCCTTTTCCTGACATCGACATGAACTACTTCGCTGTGTCCACCGCGATCCAGAACCTCGTCTACAACGCGGTCAAGTATTCGTTCCAACCGCCGGCGAACAGCAGTAAGAAGAGAGAGATCAAGATCTCGTGTTGGCACGGGCCCAGCCCTGGAGGTGTGCCTGGCTACTTCATGTCTATTGAGAACTGGGGCGTCGGGATCGACGTGAGGCGAGATGGCGAACGGATATTCGAAAAGCACACTCGGGGCTCGACGGCGGAAGACAGGTTTCGGATCGGCTCCGGTCTTGGCCTCTCCCAGGTTCGGTACGCGATCGAGACGCTTCACAGGGGGAAGGTGACTTTCACGAGCGAGCCGCAGGGACGCGAGATCCATCACACGACGTTCACGATATTCTTGCCGCTGAAACAGGAGGCTGGATGATGCGTATCCTCTGGGCGGAGGACGAACAGCACATTATTGGCATCGCTGCAATCCTTGGCGAAACGTGGGACATTCAAAGTGTCATCGCATGTGACGACGCAGTGGCAGCGCTCGGGGCGGAGCGGTTCGATTTGGTCGTCATCGATCTGATCTTGCCTATTACTATGCGGGAAAGGGAGACTGTGCCTTTTGAGGTTCGATGTCAGAACGATCTTGAGGAGAAGTACGGTGGGTGTTGGCTGATACGTTACATTCGGGAAACGTTGCGAGTCCAGATACCGATTATAGTATATACTATTGTCGTTGGACCTGACAGAGACCCGGTGGAAAAGCTACTGGCGGGTAGGGTTCAGGGGTATTACTCGAAGTACGACGTTTTTCCTGAAGACTTGGACCTCCGCATCAAGGAGGCTGTGGGCAGGGACGTTGTGTGAGGCGCGGCGCGCGCAGCAGAGGCGTTCATGGAGTTGGTGTGGGTCCTTGGTTGGTTGGTCGTACTGGTGGGCGCTGTGGCGTGGTGGTGGGTTCGTTACCGGCACCTTGTCTTGAAGAACAGGAAGTTGAGGTTGGAGATCGGCCGGCTGGAGTCCCAAACGAGGCGTTCCGGGAAGGTGGAGGCTGGGCGGCAAAGGCTCGCCAGGCTGGTCGTGGAGGCTCCCGAGGGAGACGAGATTCGACTGATTCTAGGCAGGAGCGGATGGGTACTGCCGCTAGGGGGCCCATGCGGGCCCAAGGAGGTGAGGATTGCGGTCGGAGGACGGAGTGGGTGGCTAGGGATGGTCCAGATGATGTCGGCAGACTACGCGCTGTTGCTTGCGATGAGCGATGACCGCGCCATGCGGGATCTTGGAGTCGTTCAACTTCGGAACCTGGCTGAGGCAGGTAGCGACCGGGCCGCAGAGTACCTCGGGATTGTGGCGAGAAGCGCGCTCGACGCGGATGGGTTCAGGATTTAGCAGCGCTGTACCGCACTTGGGAGTTTTCGCTGAAAGCAGTCTGACTGGCCCTTGGGGCTGCAACGGGAGGTCCGGCGGTGCTTGAGGTGAACGGGATCCATCGGGAGGCTAGGATGCCGGTAAACGATTCGCATCGACACAGTGGGCCCAGCGCGAAGGCAAGGTGTTGGAGGAGAAGTCGCTACGGTTGGTGGTAGCCACCTATCCAGCGGCGTTCGGCGGGGTTCTGCACGCGCACGCCGGGAAGTCGAGCAGGAACGCGCCCTCCGAAGGCAACGTTTGAGAATTCATGGTCGTCGACGTTGGGGATGAACCCACACGTCCGTCGCCGGGCGCGGGATTTTGAGTCCCGTGCGTCTGCCAGTTCAGCCACTGAAGCCTGCTGGTGCCCGTAAAGGGCTTCAGCGGTACACGTCGCGGCGATGGCCGATGGAATACACGTAGTTCAAGTCTAACGGGCCTTCTTGCGGCGAGCCAGGTGGGATGCCAAGGGCCGGGTCGGCTCGTCTCGGCGTTCTCGAAGGATGCTCAAGTCGATGACGTCCTCCCGGAACTGGCGCTCCTGCATCAGCCGTGCCACGACCGCCTGCCGCCGATCTCGGGGCAGCGAGCGAAAGGCCACCCAGAAGAGTTCGGCTGCCGCTTCACTGGTGCTGACGCGCATGATCTTTCCTCCAAGATACCGCAGACTGCCGGGTGTTGGGGTGCACTCATGCTGGTGCTGGAGGAGGGGGTCGAACCCTCATGCCCAGTGAAGGGCGCGGGATTTTGAGTCCCGTGCGTCTGCCAGTTCCGCCACTCCAGCTTGGGGTGGAGCTACCTGCTCGTTAGAAGCTGTGAAAAAATTCCTCCGGCGCGTCAACAGGACAAGCCGGAGGCATATCCCACACTGAGAAGAGTGGGATTGCAGTGCGTGAGAAGCCGGGCGTTTGAATTTTTTTCACAGCTTCTTAAAGTATAGCAACCTCAGAGGACGAGAACGCGGTGGTCGGGGCAGGAGAGGTCGATTGCGTCGTAGAGTTGGTCGATCAGTGGCGGGCCGTGGCGGGCCAGGAAGGGGAGGATGGAATAGAAGCGCTCCTGGGGGTGTTTGTGGGGGTAAATGAGAGCGCTTAGAAACGCGGCGTCGCGAAGTGCGCGATCATCGCGGCGGAGGGCTTCGCGGGCCACTTTGCGCTCGATTTTGGAGAGCTGGTAGAGGATCTTGCGACGGCTCTTGTCGAAGGCGGCGGCCAGCGTGGCGTCGAAGCCGGCCAGATCGGGCGCCAGATGGTCGAGAAGCTCCGCGGTCCGGGATTGGGTGGCTGCGAGGCTGGCGCCGAGGGCGGGTGGGGTGAGCTTCCGAGAGATGTGCTCGCGCACGTGTTGTTCGCCGCGGAAGACATCGGGCAGCCCGAGGCCGTAGCGCTGGAGCAGTCTGCCGGCCCTTTGGTCGAGCAGCGTGAAACTGGCGCGGTGGATGGCTACGGGCGCGCGGCCGAGCAGCGCGCGATAGAGCACCTGGGCCTGGGCCAGGTAGGCCAGCTCGGCGGGGCCGCCCACCCAAGCCACGGTGGGCAGCATGTAGTCCTGCACGACGGGGCGCAGCAAGGCGCTGGGGGAGAGCTGTTCGGCGCGATCTAGTAACTCCTGTGCAGGCCAGCGGCCAGGCAAGCTGAGACGCCGTCCGTTGTCCAGCAGAAAGAGAAGGGAAGTCTGCTCGTCGATATGAACCTGGGCGTGATATCCGGCGGCGATCAACTCGGCATTCCGTTCAAGCAACAGCCTAGTCAGATCGGCAGCCATTGAAAGCGCCTGGCAAAGCATGGGCGCTGCCAGGCGTCGCGCCGCGGGATCGAGCGGGTCCAGATAGAGCAGGCCGCAGGCGGGAAGCAGCCGCTGGAGAATGTCGCGGAAGCCTGAAGCAAACGTCTGGCCGGGCGGATAGGAATGCTCGACCAGCGCAGCGGTTTCATCGGCGAAGGGAAGCCCCACCAGGGATTGACGGAGGCTCTCGATGGGATTTCCCCGGACCTGGATCTCCCCCACGGGCCGGTCAGGAGGGCCCTGGTCTTCAGGGACTGTGATGCGGAGCGGCTGATGCGCGCTGTCGAAGATCCAGCAGTGGTTGACCTCGGCGAAATCGTGGTCTTCGCTGGCCAGCCAGAAGACCGGCACCGCGGGGATGCCGGAAGCGGTGAGCGAGCGGGCCAGTTTGGCGGCCATCAGCGCTTTGTAGATGGTGTAGGCGGGCCCGGAGAAGAGGCCCACCTGCTGGCCGGTCACCACGGCCAGAGTGCCGGGCTGGGCCAGAGCTTCCAGCGCCGGGCTGTCGCCGTTCTGGCGACGCAGCAGGGAGACCAGGGCGGCCCTTCGGTCAGCGGGATAATCAATGGCCTGGGCCGCGCTCCGGAATGACTGCGGGGCGCCGGGCGGGTGGTCGTAGAACGTGCCGACCCGCTCGAAGTGATAGATGAAGTCGGCGAAGAGTCTGGTAGTTTGAGGGAACTCGGTGTGGGGCAGGCAGGTCGATTCCATCCGGCAGTCCAAGGTTAGCAGATGATCGGAGGCGGGCGAAAGTCGCATAAAATGGGACCTTGGCAGGCCCTCACATCTCGTATGCTTTTTGCACGCGGAAATGCGCATACTGTAAGTTGCAGGAATTCGTGAGCCCATGAGAGGACGATATACACCACGTGGTTTGAAGAGCCCGGAGAGACTGCGGCAGGAGCTGCGGGTGATCGATCTCCGGAGCGACACAGTGACGCGGCCGACGCTAGCCATGCGCCGCGCCATGCACGAAGCCGAGGTGGGCGACGACGTTTACGGCGAGGACCCGACCGTGAACCGGCTGGAGGAGAGGGCGGCGGAAATGTTCGGCAAAGAGGCCGCGCTGTTCGTGCCGACCGGGACCATGGGGAACACTATCGCGGTCAAGCTGCACACCTCGCACGGCCAGGAAGTCATCTGCGAAGCGCGCTCGCATGTATTCAATTACGAGCTGGCGATGATGGCGTGGTTTTCCGGATGCGTGCCGCGGCCGATTTACGCGGAAGACGGGATACTGAGCTGGGCCAGATCCGGAAGGAGATCCGCCCGCTGGGCCCGCACTGGGCGCCCACCGGGCTGATCGAGATCGAGAACACGCATAACATGGCGGGCGGGTCGGTCTATCCGATCCAGATCATCGAAGAGATTTGCGATGGGGCGCGTGCGCTGGGCCTGAAGGTTCACATGGACGGGGCGCGGGTGTTCAACGCGGCGAGTTACCTGGGCAAGCCGGTGCGGGAGATCACGGCCAAAGCGGACACGGTGATGTTCTGCCTGTCAAAGGGGCTGGGGGCGCCGGTGGGCTCGCTGCTGGTGGGGACGGCGGAGGCCATCGAGCGGGGCAGGCTGTATCGGAAACGGCTGGGAGGCGGCATGCGGCAGGCGGGCGTGCTGGCGGCGGCGGGCCTGGTGGCGCTGGATCAGATGACCACCCGCCTGGGGGAGGACCACGCCAATGCGCGCTCTCTGGCGGATGCGCTGGCGCAGATGGCGGGCATCTCGGTGCCCCACCAGGTTCAGACCAACATCGTGATCTTCGATATCAGCGGGACGGGGCTGACGACCCAGGAGTTCAGCGCGCGGCTGAAGTCGCGGGGCGTGCTGATCAACGGGGTCAATGCCACCGAGATGCGGCTGGTGACGCACTTCGACGTGACGCGCGCAGACTGCGAAACCGCGCTGACGGCGCTGGCCGAGGTGGCGGCCGGCGCGGTAGCGGCGAACGTGTGAGCCGGATTAGGCAGTGCCCCGGGCGGTTCACTTTCATTATAAAATGCTCTTGACATCATCACGCTGTCTGGCATAGCATGAGTACAGGGTGATGAATTCTGGTAGTGGCCACCGAGGCTGCAAGAAGAAGGGACCCCCGTGGGTAATGACTATGCGAATTCAACTGGAATTGCCAGCAGAGGACGTTAGGGAGCTCAAGGCGTTGATGACGGAAGCGAACATCGACACTTACAAAGACCTCTTTAGCAATGCCTTGACTCTCCTGCACTGGGGTGTGCGGGAGGTGAAGAGCGGCCGGATCATTGCTTCCGTGGATGAGAAGGAAGCTAAGTACAAGGAGCTCGCTATGCCCATCCTCGATACCCTGGCAAGAGGAGCAAGGATGAAAGAGGAAGAGGCCCTGCTCAGAAGCGAGCGGCGGTGAAGCCAGAGACTACAACCTTTCAGACGAAGAGAGAGGCTAGCCCTCTCTCTTCCTCCCTTTGAAAGAGACGTCGCCGCGCTCCCACCCCTCGTATTTTCGAAGTTGTAGTTCCCCTACCCCAAACTTCGCGACCGCTTCCGCTGTCGGCTCGGAAACGTGCGAGCGCTCTTTCTCCAAAGTCAGCCGAAGGTGTTCAACCTCCAGGCGCACTTTCTCGATTTCGGCGATATCCCTCGCCATTCCGGTCAGAAGATGTCTTATCCCGGCGCCCAACTGGACAAAAGCCACCAACGCAGTGAAGACTGCTCCCGCCAGCAAGGGATCCCCACCTTGTCCCAAGCAGGCCCGCAAGCACGCCCACTGCACAGCCAACGGCAAGGAGGAGGAGTACCGCAAGCACGGAAAAAAGCAGCTCTTTCACAACTGTCCAGTGCAGCGCGCGATGGTCCTTCAGGTCGCGTCTGCTGGAGACATTAGAAGTGAAACTTCAGGCCGAGCCGGATGCGGCGGCCGTGGCGGGCCGACGTGAACTCGCTGAAGTGGCCGTTGACCTGCTTGCTGTAGCGATCGGACCGAGGCCGGCTGTGCACACCGCTTCCCAGCGTGCAAGAGCCGCAGGGAGTGATTCGGGGGTCTACTTTCTGGGCCGGGCGGGTTCAAAGCCAGCAGCAGCTTCTGCATTGAGGGAAGACGGCGTCCCGGTTGCGGGTTTTGCCCAGCGCGTAGCCTCGAAGTTTTCAGATACTGCTCGGTGTTCCAGATCCCCTCGAGCGAGTGCTCCAACAGGGAGGGGCCCTCCCATTGCTTTCGATTCGCGTGGCAGCAGATCATGCTGGCGTCGTTTGCGTGCAGGACTAAGGTGTTGAAGAGAGAGGGGCAGGGCTGCTCAGCCGCGACCCCGCCTGCATCGTGGATCCTGAGATCATTTTGGTGCCCCTGCTGGCCGGCGGGGCGGAAGCACCCCGCCGGCTTGAAGCCCATCGACACCCTTGCACTCGATGCTGGCCTAGCGCTCAAGCATCATTTCACCGTGATGGCCACGGATGCGATGTGATTCTCCCATTCCAGCTGGAGCTTGGCCTTATTGCCGCCCTGATCGGAAAGCGTATACTTCAACGTTTCGATGAGAGCCGGCGGCTTGCTCATGGTCATCTTGACGCGGCCGAGATCCTGCGCCGCGTTGTAGGTCAGCCCCCACTGGCCGGTCTGCTTGTTGATGATGAGCTCCCAGCCTCGGGGTCCTTCACCAGGACGTAGAGCGTGTAGTCGCCTTTGGGCACGGCGAGACCGCCGATGTCGAGATCGGCATCCGTGTGAAAGGCGGTTGCGGCGTTCGCGCCTGCCCGCCAGACGGGATATGTCCGGGTCTTTGCTGATTACCCCGCCTTCTCCGAAGATCTTGCGGCCGCGCACGGAGGGCGCCGAGTACTTGATCGTGAGCGCCTTGCCGGCGATGGTGACGGACGTTTCCGCGGGCGGGCTGAGCGGCGGCCTCCGGCCCGGTTGCTGAGCGGAAGCAAAACTCAGCGCGCCGGCAAGCAGTGCGGCGCAGATTAGAATGGACTTCATCATTGGTTCATCTCCTTGGAACTGATGAGCCGGGATTTCGATTCTCGCCTCCCAGTTCGCCTCTAGTATAGCCCCGCACCGTGTCGCATGGGCCGCCCCCAGTGATCCTTTTCATGCTGGGGGCGAAGAATGGGGACAGGCACCATTCTTTCCTGCGCGGCAGCGGCGGAGATTCATCTTGGGACTGAAAGAGCGCCGGCGGGGCGGCGATGTCAAATGCCTGGTGTGGGGCGCGGATCAGCGCCGGGGGGCGGCGGCCTTGGACTTGGCGTCCTCGTAGTTCCAGCGCACCTCTTCGGGGAAGCCGGGAATGAGGCTCTCGACGCGTTAGAGGATCTCGGCGACGATGTGCGGGTGCTCGTTGGCCTGGTCATAGCTCTCGTCGGGGTCGTTTTCGAGGTCGTAGAGCTCGGGCGGGGAGACCGGCAGGTTGAGGCGGCCCTCAGCGGGCGAAGGCACGTAGGGCAGGCAGTTGTAGCGGGCGATGTGCAGCTTCCACTTGCCCCAGCGGGCGCATTGCAGGTAGAAGCTATCGAAATACAGCAGCACCTCGCGGTCGATCTGCTCGGCCTCACCACAGAGCAGTGGCCAGATACTGATGCCGTCCAGGGGCTTGGGGGGCGAGGGGGCGCCGCAGAGCCAGGCTGCGGTCGGCAGTATATCCAAGCGGGAGCCAACGCCCTTCGAGACTCTTTCAGCGGGAATGCGGCCAGAAAAGCGGGCAATGAAGGGTTCGCGGACGCCGCCTTCGTAGGTGGTCCCCTTGCGGCGGCGGAACCGGCCAGAGGCCTGTTCCCACTACGGCTGGCGCCTGCGGGTACTGCGGTCAGGAGACCAAGGCAGGGAGCCTTAAGGCTTGATCGCCAGCGTCACCCCGGTCCGGCTGGGCTTGTCGCCCACCATCAGGGTCAACTCCACAGCGTCGCCGGTGGGGGCATCATCGGGCACCTTCACGTTCACCTGGATCAGACCGGCGATGATCCCATACACACCTCCCGCGTAGTAGATCGGCTGGGCTTCCTGCCCGCCGATGCGAACGGAGACTGGGAGGCGGGGTTTGGGACATTGCCCGGTGCAGAGCTTTCCATCGATGCCGGACGGGTCCGTTTCGCCCTCCCCGGTGGCGTAGAAAACGACGATCCTGCCTCGTCCGGCAGGGTTCTGGGGCGTGTTCAGCGTGCCATCTTCGTTGAAAAGGGCAGCCGGTCCCCCTCCCGAAGCGTCCAGGGTGAAAATGCCCGGGGCCGCATCCGCCACCTGGATGGGGATCGCCTCCGAGCGCGTCCCGCGGTATTCCACCTGCACGTTGACCGTGGGCCTACCGGCCACCGCGTAGGGGACCGCTGCGTTGATCTGGACATCCCGAACGAATGTCACCGGGGCGGCCACACTGCCGAACCACACCCGCGTCTCCGCCAGCGTGGTTTCAAAGAACCCCGCATCATTGGGCTTCCCCGACGTCCAGGTGGGCGGCCCCACGCCGGCGCCCCAGACCGACACCAGTTCCCCCGGAACGATCGCGCCCGTCCGGCCGCTGGCCGAACTCACAATGCCCGCGGCGGTAATGGTCGGCCCCGTTTCCGGCCCCACTCCGAAGTAAACCTGGACCTGCGGGCCGGCAGCCGGGATCCTGGTCATGGAAATCCCGCTGGCTTCTCCGCTGGCCCAGTGCGAATTGCGCGGCGTCGAGGTGTCGTTCCAATCGTAGGCGCTTTCGCGCTGCGAGCTGTCCCAGAGCGCCGTCCTGGGGTAGACCGTCATGGCCTGGCTGCCGCCCGCCCACTTCATGCCGATGGTCTTCCGGCCGCGGTTGAAGTCGAACGGCTCCTCGTCGTAGAACTCGGTGATGTGCCAGACGGCCAGCCCGCGGTCGTAGAAGTTCGGGTTGTCAACGTACATTTCATAGAAGGAATCCGGCGGCCAGCGGTTCTCGATGATGAAGTACTCGTTAACGCCGTGTGCCGGCTTATGAAGAATGTAGGCCTCGGGATTCTTCTCGACCGATTTGACGGCATACCACCCGCTCCGGGCCACCACCACCGGCTTGATCCAGCCCAGGTGGATCTTCGCCCACGGGTCCAGGTGCGGGGCGCACATCACCCCCGAGGTAGCCATCACGGTCATGTAGTCGGATGGGTCTTCGCCGAAGGTGTCGCTATACAAGTCCGGCAAGCTCAGCGCCGCATGGGCCAACTCGTGGGAGTAATAGGAGACGTAGAAACCCTTTCGCCTGGATCCCTCCAGGCTGACGTTCTCTTCCACGCGGACCGCCAGCGTATCCACCTCGACGTTTTCCCCGGTCGCCACCCCGCGCGTCTGTGTCTGCACCTCCCGCGTCGCCATGATGTTCGGGAAGGACGCGGCGGGATGGTCGGCCAGCACCATCAGGACCAGCAGTTCCTCGGGGCCCACCTTGCCGTCACCGCTGGTGTCGTACTTGCGGAAGGTCTGGCCGGCGGCGATCGCGCACCGGACCGCCTCGTAGCCCAGTTTCTGATACTGGCTGTCGGTCTGGGTGTCGCTGAAGTAATACGCGGCCGTCTTTGGCGCAGTACACCAACCCACGATCGCGGCATCGGAGAAGCTGAACTTGCCGTAGGAGATTTCTTTGTAGTAGCCGTTGACGCTCGGGTCCGCCCCGTACAGGATGTCCCGGAAATAGGCGGCGTCGTGGCCAGACTTGTGCTGGGAATCCGAAAACTCCATCAGCACCACCAGCAGGGGCTGCGCGCCCAGCCGCTGCTTCAGCGGGAAGAACTGGTCCAGTTGCGTCGGTAAGGCAAACGAGTTCTTCACCATGACGTGTGGCCGGCTGGGATGAGCGAAGTCGGTGACTGTCTGCGCCGAGGCCGCGAGCACAAAACAGACCACCAGGAACCAGCGGCAGGTAGCGATCATTGGCGTCCAGCGATGATTATATAGGTTTCCCCATCGGGCCAGGGCGCCGAGGCGATGGGGAGCATTTTGTTGAGAGTGGGGTGAGCGGGGGCTGTTCCGTTGTAGAATGATGGCGGTTCTTGGGATGGTGACTACAGGTTCAAGGCTGAACGAATTCCGGCTGCTGAGGCGGCTGGGCGGGGGGAGCTTTGGAGAGGTGTGGCTGGCGGACAGCCAGGCGCCGAGGGTCAACGAGCCGGCGCTGGTGGCCTTGAAAATACCCCATCAGGAGGAGAAAAAGCTGCTGGGGGAGGGGCGCAAGCTGGCCTTGCTGGAACACGCCAACATCGTTAAGTTCTACCGAGCCAGCGAGACCAGCGAGGGCTTGGTCTTCCTGGTGGAAGAATACGTGCCCAACGGGGATTTGCGCGCCCGGCTGGACGAGAAAGGGAAGCTGGGGGAGGAGGAAGCGATTCGTGTGGCGGTGGAGATGCTGGAAGCGCTGGGGTATCTCCACGCGCACGAGATCATCCACATGGATGTGAACCCGCGCAACATTCTGTTTGATGCCGAGGGGGCGGCAAAGCTGGCAGACTTCGGTCTGGCCAAGTTTATGGAAAGCAAGAGCCAGCTCACGCGGGTGGGTGGGACGCCGGGATATATGGCGCCCGAGCTTTACCACGAGAAGGTGTACCCGGCGTCGGACCTGTGGTCGGTGGCGATCGTACTGCACGAAATGCTGAGGGGGAGGCGGCCATTCGAGGCGGAGACTGAGGCGGCGTTGATGTACAAGGTGCTGCGGGAGCCGCCGGCTCTTTCGGAGGCGCTGGGCGAGCCTTGTTTTACGATATATTCTTCCTGATTTCTTTAAAAGCTTAGAATTAGATACAGACAAGATTACAGTGATTGATTCAGATGGAGACTATGCAGCATCCTTTAGTTCAATTGAAGTAGCTCCTGATAAGAAAGAGAGTAGACTTGGATTATGGTGATTATTTTGTCTGCAAATGGTGCACAAAAATATATTGTTCATTTAGAAAGTGCATATCCTGATCTTTTGTTTTTAAAATTGCAAGTAGAAAGGATACAATTCCTGATGCAAATATCTTTCAGAGGAGATTGGTTAAATACGGAGAGAATAATAATTTTTTAAAGGAAAAAGATTGATCCTAATTGTAATTTCATAAAGTTTAATAAAACATTCACATGGGATGATTTATTTACCTGAAAAGATTAAGACTGAAATTCAAATGAATCTTAAGAATCTTATTGAATATAGGGATAGTATATAAAGAAAAACGGGTTACAGTTCGTCGAGGGCTTATTTTGGCAGGGGAACCAGGAACAGGAAAAACTGTTTTGGCAAAAATTCTTTGTAATCAAATTGGTTCAAGAGGACATTTATTTCATGGGTATCAAAAAATTAGAAAATCTAAACGAGTAACCCAAATTATTGGTTTAGCTCGAAATTTATCTCCCTACTGTACTATTTCTTGAAGATATTGATTTGTTTGGAGGATAAGGAGATCTAATAATAATCCAATGATGTTAGGTGAGTTGCTTAATCAGATGGATGGTATTGAAGAAAATACAGATATTATTATTATTGGAAGTACTAATAATAAAGAAGTACTTGAGAAAGCTTTAATTTCTCGTCCAGGACGTTTTGATAAAGTGATTGATTTTCCTCTACCAGATTACCTTGAGCGATTACAGATGTTAAAGGTATTTAGTAATGGGTTAATTGATGACACTCTACCATTTTTAGATACAGTGGCTAAGGAGTATTC
>CAVRZY010000191.1:0-10547 GCA_963725415.1 uncultured Acidobacteriota bacterium
GGAAGCAGATGCCTGGCATCTCACCACCGATGTTTACACATCTCTGGGGGTACTTGTCGGGCTCGTAATTGTGCGCCTTACCCATCTATACATACTCGACCCCATAATCGCTATAGCAGTGGCGTTACTCATTTTCAGGGCGGCCTGGAACATTACCCGCGAGTCGGTGGGCGGCCTGGTAGACGCGCGCTTGCCCCAGGCAGAGGAGGATATGATAGCCGCCAGCATCACGGAACACTTGGGGCAAATAACGGGTTTTCATGAGCTGCGCACCCGCAAGTCAGGGAGCCAGCGGTATATAGACCTGCACCTCGTTCTGCCAAATCGGTTACTTTGGAGGAAGCACACAAGCTCTGCGACCACCTCGAAGGGGATATTAAGAGCAAGCTATCCAACGGATTGGTCACCATTCACTGCGAGCCCTGCGAACAAGCGGAGAATGGCACATGCCCTGCTGACTGTCCTGTAATAGATTGTACCATTCACGCGGGAAGATATGACCCTGGGAAAACACAACATACATCGCGGTCAGTTCGACCGAACACTCTGCGTTTACTTAGACAAAGACGCTTCCGCAAGCAGTCGTAAAGGGAGATAACACAGAGATCAGTCCTCCCTCCTGATCGCCATCGCCATGCCGGTTACAAAACCTACAATTGCGTAGGCCACCATCACTGCTATACCCACCCCAAAATCGGGGCTAAACATTAAAACCCATGCGTGCTCTTCCTCTCCCGGCCCGAACGGCAGGCTGCTTAAAACACCTAGTACATCAGTTATCAGATTTGCTGAGTAAGTGACGATGAACCAGGGCTCCTGGTGCACAAGCATCAGGACCATGGCCACGACCTGCAGTATCATCATGAGAAACAGGAAGCCAACAATCGTGGAAGTAATGGAGCGCTTTAGCAGGGCACTGAAGAAGTATACTACGCTTACCGCTGCGGCAGAGTAGATTAAGGCTGTCAGGAAGGATTTCCCCAGTTCTGCTGGAATCTCTCCCCATCCATATAGTTGTGCTGTCTGCAGTGTCATGGTGAGGTAATAGAGCAGAACCACAAGGAAGGTAGCCAACAGTGCAGCTATATACTTACCGGCGAAGATTGAGGACCGTCTTTGCGATGTGGGGAACAATAGCAAGTTTGTCTTCTTCTCAAACTCACCGCACACTGCATCCCCGGCAAACATAGCCGCCGAGACTACTATCAGTATGTTGAGAAAGGAGAGGACGTTGGCGGCAAACACGTCTGCGGTGTCCGGAACTTTCACATAGAAGATCAGAGGTACGATAACCGCCAGTGCCAGAAGGTGGAGATTGCGCCCCCAGCGGACCGCGTTCCCGGCGATCCTTTCGACGCGAATAAAGTCACTCTGGAGGCCGCCTTCGCCAAGCCCGAGATCTACGAGGCCCTGGAGGACCGGAGCCTGAAGTACGCCAGCCGGATAGCGGAAGCTTAAACCGAGGCAAACTCGGGGAACCGCGGGACAGGAGGCGGACAGGTGTCTGACAACCGCCTTGGGACAGACAGACGCCTCCGCTCGCCGTCATAGAATGGGAGGAAGGAGAAGGGACGCCATGTCCGCAACACTTATCCATCACCGTTGTGTCCGCCGCGGCGCGCTGGCTTTTTTGTGCGCCACGCAGCTTCTGGCCGCCACCGCGCTCCGAGAGCCGGCCCGTCCCGCAGCTCCCGCTGCGGACGCTCTCCGCCGGATGAGCGACAACTTCGAAGCGCTCGCCAGAAAGGTTTCGCCCGCGGTGGTCAAGATCCTGGTCACCGGATACGGTCCGGTGGCCCGAAACGGTAGCCGCGAGACCGCCCTGGTCGGCCGCCAGCACGGCATTGGCTCTGGGGCCATCGTCGATTCCAATGGCTACATCATCACCAACGCTCACGTGGTCGCTGGCGCACAGCGCGTCCGCGTTGTCCTCACACCCCTGCCGCACGGCCAGGAGTCCGCGCCGCTGGCCAAGACCCGCCTCCTGAACGCCAAAATCGCCAGTGTGGACAGAGACACCGATCTCGCCGTGCTCAAGGTCGAGGCAACCGGCCTGCCCACACTGCCCATCGGCGATTACCGCAAGCTCCGCCAGGGACAAGTGGTCTTAGCCTTTGGCAGCCCGGAGGGACTCGACGACTCCCTCACCATGGGCGTGGTCAGTTCCGTCATGCGTCAGCTCGATCCCGACCAGCCCATGATGTACATCCAGACCGACGCCGCCATCAACCCGGGCAACAGCGGCGGCCCGCTGGTGGACGTGGACGGCAACCTGGTCGGCATCAACACCTTCATCCTCTCGCAGTCCGGCGGCAACGAAGGCATCGGCTTCGCAATTCCCAGCGTCATCGTCCACTTCGTTTATCAGGAGGTCCTCGCCCATGGCCACGTCCACCGCCCCAATATCGGCGCCGATCTCCAGGTCATCTCTCCGGCGCTGGCTGCGGGCCTCAAGCTGCCTCGAGATTCGGGCTTGATCGTCTCTGACGTTGACCCCGACGGCCCGGCCGGCACCGCCGGCCTGAAGGTGCAGGACATCGTTCTGGCCCTGGATGGTGCCCCGGTGGAAAACCTCCCGGCTTTCCAGGCTGCCTTGTATCCCAAGGCCCACGGAGGCCCGGCCACCCTCGAAGTACTCCGCGGCGCCCAGAGACTCACTCTCAAGGTCCCGGTCGTCGAGGAGCAGCAGAGCGAACTCGATGATCTGGGAAGTGTGCTCAATCCCGAGACCAGTCTGGTACAACCACTCGGAATCCTGGGCGTTGAAATCGACCGCAAGATTGCAGGAATGCTCCCCGGGCTGCGCATCAACGCTGGGGTCCTCGTCGCCGCCATAGCCGCCGGCGCCGCCCTTGAAACAGGCTTGCGCTCCGGAGACGTAATCCACGCGGTCAACGGCACGGCCATTGCCAGTCTCGAAGGCCTGCGTGCGGCTCTGGATGGTCTCAAGCCCGGGGATGCCGTTGCCCTGCAACTCGAGCGGGAAGGATCCCTGATGTATCTGGCCTTCGAGCTGGAATAGGCGCGCTACGGTCTCGACTCCGCCCACTTGAAATATAGTGGGCCCGCGTCACTCCACGGACTTGAGAAAGCCTTCAGTGCCCGCCAGCCCCTATGGTTGTGCCTGCCCTTTCGGCAAATCGACCAGCACGGCAGCCGCGCCTTTCTTGGCAACTTCCCCGTCGAAGAATTTCACGATCTTGTCGCGCCGGGCCAGCAGGCCTTTGATCTCGCCTTTCGTCAGGTAGCCCTTCATTTGCTGCGTTAGGGAAACCTCGTCCAGTTTGCGCAACGCCTCCAGCAGTCCCCGGTCGCATTTGACCAGGTTCTTGGCTTCTCGCAGGTCCGTCCTCAGACGGAAGGCCCGACTCTTGTCCACCAGCCACAGCTTCCAGTTCTTGTCGATCAAGAAGTTTCCCACGTTGGGGTCATTGTCGTAGACCAGTTCATCGAACACTCGCGCACAGTACATCTGGTTATTCCAGGCCTCCAGGTCCGGCGGCTGGATCTTCTTGTTGTGCCGGTCGAGTTCCATCATGATCACGTCATCCACCCACCAGGTCACCGCAGCCGCTTTCCCCCCCACGTTCCGTTCCACGGAGACCGGGACCATGTGCAGGCCCAGCATCCGGTCCAGGCGGTAGGCCGCGATATTGAATTTGAAGCAGTCTCTGAAATTTATCTCTGTGCCGCGGTCGGTCGTGTATTGCGCCTTGCTGATGTCCACGGTTTGGATGTGGCAGTCGTGCTTGATGTCGCCTTTGGTCAGGGTGGCCCGCTCGGTGTTGGTTATGCCGATCGGAATAACGCGGCGTGGGCCCATGGAGGCGGTGCGCAGGAATTCCTCCATCTCCGCATCGCTCATGCGGAGCGCGGGGGTGCCCTGTGCGCCCGCGATCAGGGCGCACGCCAGCGGAACCGCTAACAGGTAGCATCGCTGGAATCTCATAGGTTCACTCCTTATCCAGGATTTCCATTTTACAAGGATTTCCGTTTTGACGGCTGGGTAGCACAGGCCGCGGCTCAATGAGCGGCCACGGAATCCAGGAAACTCTCGACTGCGGTTTCCGCCGTAACTCCCGTGGCCAGCCTGATACGGGCCGGCAACAGTCGCCGGGCTTCTGCCTCGCCCAGGGGCCGCCAGTCGCCGTCGATCGGATTCACGATCAGCCCTTTGGCCCTGCTGGTGGCCAGCGACTGCGGTAAGTCGAACGACCGCAGTCCGTCGAAGACCAAGTAGTGGTAGGGGATCTCCCGATCGTATGTCGCGGTGCGGAAGCGCTCCTCGGTTTCGAGCGCATAGGACGCTTTCAGGGATTCCGGGCGCTCGAAGAACTGACGAAAACTCAGGAACCCATCGCGCAGGATGAACCAGCGCAGTTTGGGCCGTTGTGCCAGGGCATAGGTGGCTGCCAGCGAGGCATTGTCGCCGCGTGCGTACAGAGCGGTTGCGCCCGCACGGTCGATGGCGCGGGCCAGATCGCCGCCTTGCCGCTGGACGAAATTCTCGCCCAGCAGCAGGCTGACAGCGAACACCCAGCCGGCCTTTGTGGTGGCCAGTTCGCCAATGCCGCGCGGATCCACGCCGCACACCGCCCAACCTTTCTTCAAAAGCGCCTGCACCACTGGCCCTGACGCCAGCGCTTCTTTACCACGATCGTCCACCGCCACCACCACGACTCTGGCCCGCGCCTGGGGTCGCCACCACAAGACCGGGATGGTAAGGTCGGACTCAGAGCTTTGAGCTAGGGCCAGCCGCGCCCGCCGCGGCGGCAAGTCCTTGGCCAGGCGCCGCACCGCTTCGATCATGCCCGGTCCTGCCGGTTGATTCTCTCCCACCGGGAAGCAGCGCAGTTCGACCGAATCCGCCGCAGCCGTTTCGGTTGGCGGCTCGGCGAAGGGGTCTCCGTCGCCGCGGTTCATCAGCCAGCGCAGCAACCACCCGTAGGCGGCTTCCCGCTTCTTCTGCTGGTAGCCGTGGCCGGACGAGCTGTCCTCAAAGAATGCGAACTTTTCCGGAGCCCCGTAGGCATCGTACAGACTGCGCGCATACGCCGCCACCTCGCGCACCCCGGCGATCGGAAAGCTCTGGTCCTGTGAAGCGGCCACGATCAGCAGCGGCCGTGGCGCCGCCATGGCCACCAGCTCGTGGTTGTTGGCGTACCGGATCAGGCCGGGGACGAAGTGGCAGTGCTCGTTGGCGCGGTACCAGTCCAGTGGCCGGCACACGCTGAGTTGCTCGTAGAACTCGCTGGTGCCCACCACCGGAACCGCCACCCGAATCCGCTCGTCCAGCGCCGTGGTCATCCAGGTGTTGTACCCCCCGCCCGAGGCCCCGGTCATCCCCACCCGTTTCGGGTCCACTTCCTGGCGCGACAACAAGTACTCCAGCGCGCACTGCGTCTCGTATTCCGCGAAACCCTGCTGCGCGACTCCCACCAGCAGCGCCTCGGTGCGCCGGTGATCCCGGTTCGAGATGCCGCGCTCCCCCTGCCCGAAGGCGTCGAAGCTCAGCACCACGAACCCCAGCCGCGCCATGTTGATCGAGAACGCCTGGAAATCCGGCCGCGCCTTGCTGTCCGCCCACCAGTGTCCGGTATAAAACAAAATCGCCGGCGCGCGTTCTTTCAAACCCTCGGGGACGTAGAGGTGAGCGGGGACCTGCGTGCCCGGCAGGCTCTGGTAGACAATCTTCTCGAGCCGGTAGCCGGGGCGGGGAAGCACGCCTACAACCCGCGCCCGCAACTCCGGAGGCCAGGGCAGTCGCCGGAATCCCAGCGACTTCTCCAACTGCCACCGCAACCCCGGCCGCGCCTTGTCCGCTTCTTCCGCCGTCCGCGCATGCGGGATGGCCGCCAGCGCCTCCCGCGCCCGCCGCTCCAAATTGTCCAGCACCGCCTTTTCTCCGGCTGTTTGCCCGGCCAGCGGCAACGCGATCAGAAGCACCGCGATTCGTTTTATGATGTCCATCATGGTTCGGGTTATCCTCGTCTGTGCCATTCTACTGCCGTGCTACGGCGCGGATCTCTTCCGCGACGATTTCTCGGGCTTCCCGCCCGGCTGGCTCTCCAGCCCCATCGGCCAGTTGAACGCCGCCATCCAGGAATACCATTACCTGCCCCACCGCGGCGTCCCTCTGGAGCCCTGGGCCAACGCCATCTGCCACCAGGACGCCTGGGTCGTCGGCGACGAAGACGGCGCCTCCTACCTCGAACAGCACCTCACCAAATACTCCAACCAGTGGGCGCCGCCGCTGTTCATTACCGGCGATCCCCAGTGGAGCGACTACACCGTCGAAGTCAAGGTCAAGCCGCTTTCCAAAGACGACCTCGCCGGCCTCGTCTTCCGCTATCACACCAACCGCCACTACTATCTGTTCGCCTTGACCGGCGGCAACCAAGCCCGCCTCGCCCTGCGTCTCCCCCTCGAGAAGACTTTCCGCGTCAACGAATGGCGTGAGCTGGCCAACGCCGATTTCCCCTACGACACCAAGCGCTACTACGCCCTGAAAGTGGAAAACGAAGGCCCGCGCATCCGCGCCTACATCGACGGGAAACAAGTCCTCACCGCCGAGGACAACGAGATCCTGCGAGGGAAAGCGGGGCTTACCGCGGTCGTCCCGGCCCGCTTTCAGGACTTTCGCGTCACCACGTCCGACAGCGCCAAACAGCAGATCGAAACCCGCATCCGCCAACGCGAAGCGGAACTCTCCAAGCTGCGCGCGCAGAATCCGCAGCCCAGGTTATGGAAGCAATTCGCCACGCCCCGCTTCGGCGCCGGCCGCAACGTGCGCTTCGGCGATCTCGATGGCGACGGCACGCTCGACATGCTGATCGCCCAGAACATCCCCCGCGTCGGTGGCGACGGCTTCGACCACATCAGTTGCCTCACCGCCGTGACCCTGGACGGCAGAGTGCTCTGGCAGTCCGGCCATCCGGACCCGCGCAACGGCCTCCTCACCAACGACACGCCCTTTCAGATCCACGACATCGACGGCGCCGGCCGCAACGAAGTCGTCCTGGTCCGCGATTTCAAGATGCAATTTCTCGACGGCAGGACCGGCCAGCTCAAGAAATGGGCCTGGATGCCGCCGGCCACGGGCGACAACAAACAGCGGCCCTACGAGCTGGAGAACGGCGATTCGATCGCCTTCCTCAACCTCTCCGGCAACAAGGCCCGCCGCGAAATCCTGGTCAAGGACCGCTACCGCACCTTCTGGATCTTCAACAACAATCTCGAGCTGCTCTGGCAGGGCCAGGGGCTGACCGGCCACTACCCTTACCCGCTCGACATCAACGGGGATGGCCGCGACGAGTTCGTTATCGGCTACGCCCTCTGGGACCACACCGGGCGCCAGCTCTGGAGCCGCGACCGCGACCTGCGCGACCACGCCGACGGCATCGTGATGGGCAACTTCAGCGGCGATCCCAAGGCCGCGCCGCGCGTCTACGCCTGCGGCAGCGACGAGGGCTACATCCTGTTCGACCGCGACGGCAACCTGCTCAAGCACGTGCGCATCGGGCACGCCCAGAGCCCCAGCATCGCCAAGTTCCGCCCCGATCTCCCCGGCCTCCAGCTCATCACCGTGAATTACTGGAAGAACCCAGGCATCGTCACGCTGTTCGATTCCGACGGGAACATCCTGGCGCAGGAGGAGCCGATCCACAACGGCAGCCCCCTGCTGCCGGTGAACTGGCGCGGCGACGGCCAGGAATTCGCGCTGCTCTCCGGCAACGTACGCGAAGGCGGCCTGATCGACGGCCACCTGCGCCGCGTGGTCATGTTCCCCGACGACGGCCATCCCGACCTGGCCGCCTACGTCGCCGACCTCACCGGCGACCCGCGCGACGAGATCGTCCTCTGGGACCAGGAGCGCGTCTGGATCTACACCCAGGACCGCCCCTTCACCGGCAAGCGCATCTACAAGCCGCAGCGCAGCCCCGACTACAACGAATCCAACTACCGCACCACGGTCTCCCTGCCCAACTGGAACTAGCCCGGGGACAGGCTACTCTGTCCCCCAACTGCCTGACGCCGCTGGGGCCGTCCCCCAGAAGCATTAACTTAAGGCCTCTGGCGCGAGGTGGCGCAGGCCCCCGGCACGCTCAAGCCTGCGCCACGTCCTGGGTGTCCTGTCACCCGATTATGCGAGGCTCAATAAGCCTCAGATTCCACGCGTCCTTGGGCAGCGCTCCAACCCGTGCGGAAACCACACCCTTCCGGCACGGACCCTACTCAGCCACCCAGTCGTGAAGTGCAAAAGATTGCGACGAGATAACGGGATACCTTCCACTCGCAACTCGGAGACTCAGAACTTCCCACAGTGGCCAGTGCGCCGCTGTGGCACCTTCGGATGGAAAGCGACGCCAACGTGAAACGGGCATCTGCCTTCGAACGCTCGGCCCGGCACCAGGATGTCGGACAGAATTCTCTGCCGCGTTGGATTACTTAGTACTTTTACTGTGTCCCCGGGAGATCTCTAGATCTGTCTGCTTAATGGCGCCCGCGATGTAATCGATTGAGACAGCCGCTCCAGCCCCAGCGCTCAGGAAAGAGTCGAGAACATCGATCAGTTCTTTGATCGAACTCGGAGCGTCTACTCCCAAAAACTTAACCCGACTTCCAGTCGCTTGAGAACGCTGAATCCCGTTCCGAATTTCGTCTAGCTTGGGAGTGATACCACCACGCTTACTTGTCACGACTCCAACAACTGTATCGCCTTTAAAGGTCAGCAATGGGCTCCTAGAAAAACCCCGAGCCACGGGGGCCTGGATCTGGATGCTCTCGGAGGCGAGGCTCTTGTGCAGCGGTAAAATCTCGATAGAACGCATCGGGAATTTCGCTGAGACCGTCCCGCGATACGTCACAGCACCCGGGGCATCGAAAGGAAAACCCATGAAGTACACCTCCTCGCCCTCGACCACTTCCTTGTAGCTGGCCGCCTTCAGCAACGCGGGAGTTTGTAGAGCGACCTTCAACAACGCGATGTCGTACGATGCTGCGGCTTCGGTGTCCGGATTGACAACGGGCTCCGTAGGCAGGCTGCGGCCATCGCGCGAGACGACCTCGATTCTTTCGAAGTTGACCGGCACCGCCCTGCTTGCCTGCGCCAGAATTTGACCTACCAGGTGCATGGCTGTGATACCATAACCAGCCGGGCTGATAAAGAAACCAGTGCCGGTTCTCCGACCGTTCACAAGGACCTCTACAACAACTGGTCGCAATTGTTTGATCTTCGCAGGGAAGTCAGATCCCGTTGTTCCCGGTTTTTGACCTGGAAACAACGCAGGGCAGTGTGCAAGTAGGCCTGCAAGGACGGCAATGGTTCCAAGGTTCTTGAGCATACGTTGCCCCTTTCCCTGTTGTACTCCCCATGCTGCCAACTCGTGCGTTGCAGGGCTTTCAAAATGCTCCATGCGTAGTTATCCCGCATTTCCGATTTGAGCAGTTACTGACAACCTCTTGAGGCCTTTCATCGCCTTTATCCATAGGGCTTTGAAGGCGATGAAAACCCCCGGAGGGCCACACCCAATGGGTGAGAAACAAAACCAGCCCTTTCAGCTCTCTTTCAACGCTTCTCTGAAGATCGATTTCCAGGGATCACGAGTCACTTCCGACGGCGGCCTGATTTTCGTTCGCGAGTTGGACGAGCGTCTGGGCTTCAGCCAGCTCATCGAGGAGCGCCTCCGTGATCCCCGGCGGGGGAAGAACACCCAGTTTCCGCTCGCCGACCTGCTGCGGCAGTCGGTCTACAGCCGCCTGGCTGGTTACGAGGATGTCAACGACGCGGAGCGGCTGAGCCAGGATCCGACCTTCCGGCTCATCGGCTCGGAAAAGATCTGGGAGCGCGGGGCCGCGCTGACCTCTCGGTTGCAGTCCTTCGAAACCGAGATGCTGACCGAGGAGGAGAACTTCGCCGGTTTGGCACGGATCAACCGCGAACTGATCTGCCGGGTAGAAGCCGTCGATTCGTCACAACGGGTGGTTCTGGATATGGATTCCACCGAGATCCCCGTCTACGGCCAGCAGGAGCGGAGCGCCTACAACGGTCACTTCGAGTCCACCTGCTACCATCCCCTGCTGCTGTTCAACCGCGAGGGCGACTGTCCGACCGCCAAGCTGCGACCCGGCAACGTGCACAGCGCCGAAGGTTGGGAGGAACTCCTGCTGCCGGAGGGCCCAGAGTCTTCTGAGGTAATCCGTCAAGAGGGATTTGCACATAATTTTTGAAATCCAGCCTCCGTTTTCCACTCCGCCTTGGTGAGTGCCGGGCAAGCCGCGCCAAGCAGGGAGCTGCGCCTGCGAACAGACTGCACGTAGACCTGCTCGTCGTAGGGTTTGGCGTCCTTCCAGCAGCGGAATATGATGCGAATCCATTTGTATGCCAGGGCTCGGACCGCCACTTGGTGCGGTTTGTTTTGGTCCCGGCGAAGGTGTTCATAATACGCTCGGGCCCACTCGGACTGGCCGATCGAGTGATCAGCGAACTCCTGAAAGGTCTGGCGCAGGAACTTGGGGCAGGCCCGGCGGAAATGGACCCACTGGCT